>JAFGOU010000322.1 GCA_016926315.1 Chitinispirillaceae bacterium | reverse complement strand
TTTTATCTCGACTTCCTGCCGGTCGGCAGGGGCGCCTCGACGGTAGCTTTGACCTATAACAGGGATTTTGAAACCGATGTTCCGCCCGAAGACACCTTTTCGGTCACGATCAGGGTGAAATAGGTTCGTGCCATCCGTTCATCCGCTGCCGATTGATTCCCTGGGGTCCCTGGTCCGTGGCGGGCGCGGCTGCGTTTTCCTCGATAACGCCCGGCCCACGCGCGAACAACGGTACTCCTTTTTTTTCCGCAAGCCCGTGAAGGTCATCAGGTGTTCCCGCTTTCATGAGGTGCGGGCGGCCCTTGATGCACTCGCGCTTGAGGCAAAACGGCACTGGGTCGCCGGCTATTGCACCTACGAGGCGGGATACGCGCTGGAAGAACGGTTTTCAGGAAAGGGCGAAGCGGAAACGGGACATCGGGGTGACCTGCTCTGGTTCGGTGTTTTTAACCGACCGCATCGTTTCGATCATTTCACCGGGGTGTGGGACCGCCCCGTGGTGACAATGCATAAAACAGGGCGAGGATGCGCCGGTCGGGGCGGACGGGAGACGCATCTGGGATCGCCGGAGACCCTCACCCGACGCTCCTACGAAAACGCGGTAAGGGCCATACAGAAAAAAATCGCAGCGGGTGAGGTGTACCAGGTGAACTATACCTTTGCCGTTCCCCTGTCGTCCCCCCTGCAACCGTGGGATCTTTTTCTGTCGCTGCGGAAAGAGCAGCCCGTGGCGTTCGGCGCGTTTATCGCGACCGGACGGACGACCATTGCCTCGTTCTCGCCCGAGTTGTTTTTCATGCAAACCGGATCGCGCATCGTGGTCAAACCCATGAAGGGGACGGCGCCGCGTGGCCGGTTTTCCGCCGAAGACGAATTCATCGCGGCCGCGCTTGCCCGAGACCCGAAAAACCGCAGTGAAAATATTATGATCGTCGATCTGCTGCGAAACGACCTTGGAAAAATCTGCCGTACCGGCTCGATCAGCGTCGAGCGGCTTTTTGAGGTGGAACGACACCCTACGCTCCACCAGATGACCTCGACCATCGTCGGAAGGCTGAAAAAAGGGACCTCGCTTGCCCCTATCATGAACGCGCTCTTCCCGAGCGGATCGGTCACCGGCGCACCGAAAATCCGCGCCATGGAACTCATACGCGGTCTTGAAAAAACAGCGAGGGGCGTCTATTGCGGCGCCATAGGGTATTCCTCTCCGGAAAAACGTTCGGTTTTCAGCGTTCCCATCAGGACCCTGTCGCGGGAGAGGGGCCAGGCCGCATGGCGGTATGGCGTCGGCAGCGGGATAGTATGGGATTCAGTACCGCGAGACGAGTGGCATGAATGCGCGGTCAAGTGCGGATTCCTGACGGCACGAAGCGACGAGTTCAGGATATTCGAGTCGATGGCGTTTTCAGGGGGCACGGTACGTTATGGCAGAGACCATTACGTCCGGATGAGGGCTGCAGCGGACTATTTCGCATTTCCTTTTTATAAAGCCGTATGGGATGCCGTCATCCGGGAGATCGCCGTGGATCTGGGCTCCTCAAAAAACCGGTTCAAGGTACGGACCGTTCTTGACCGTTCCGGAGCGGTAACCTGGAACCATGATCCGATACTTCCTGAAAGATCCGGTGAAACGCCCGTGATACTGCTGTTCGACAAACCGGTCCGGACCGCAACGCCGTTTCTCTTTCATAAGACAACGGTCCGTCCTTGGTATGAAAAGTCCATGCAGCTCATCAGGACAGGCGGCTGTTTTGACGTCATCCATATCAATGAACGCGGGCAGCTTACCGAAGGCGCACGGACGAACCTTTTTGTGAAAATCGACAATGTCCTTTACACGCCGCCAATCGAATGCGGGCTGCTGCCCGGCATTCTGCGCGCAAGGCTGCTTGCCGCTGGGAAATGCCGGGAGCGGATACTCTATCCCGCGGACCTTGAAAAAGCTCGGGCGGTCTATTGCGGGAATTCGGTCAGGGGACTAGTGCAGGTGCGTGTAGAGAGGTGATCGGCAGGGGACGTTCCCCGGCGTTGCAGGCGACAAGGAGCTCTTTTATGGTTCTCCTTTCCAATTGACTGCCAGGCAATTACTATTTTGGTGTTTGAGCCTTTTCCCATCACCCTTCACCTTTCAAAAGGGGTACGGTATTCATGATCTCGGGAAAAACGATCTTCGTCAGCATATTGTTCAGTTGCTGTTTCCTTTTTGTCTCCTTTGCCCAGGAAGACCCGAAACCCTGGGAAAAGTACGGCCTTTCGCAGACCGAATGGAAGATGATCCAGGACAGACAGATACCACTTTCCAAAGTGGAGCAGCTTCTGAGATCCGGGATATCGATCGGCGAATACATCGAACAACCATGGAAGAAATACCTCCTCTCCGAGAAAGCGTATATTGAAAAACGGCGGTCCGGGCTCACCGCGTACGACATCGAACTGGAGCAGACCAGCAACCGCAGCGGGTGGAAAGACGACAACCGGGGAGCGATGCTTTCCGAGACAAGCAGCCTTTCAGGAAGCAAAGAGCTGCTGGTGAGTTTCGTTCTGCCCGGATTACAGCAGCGGCGGCTGGGTCATACATGGCGGTCGAGGATCATGGGAACGATCGCGATCGGTTCCATCGCCGGAAGCCTTTTCTTCTCTATCGCTGACGCCAAACCTGAGTTCACACCGCTGTTTGTCGTACTGGTGCCGGACATGTTCTGGAGCATGCTCGATTTCAAGTTCAGCCGGAACAGCGCAAAACAGGAATGACCGCTCATTCGGCAGGGATTTGATCAGCGTGTGCCACGCAGCAGGGCCATCGCATAGGGCGCAAGGTCCATCAAACAGGCGCCGTTTTTATTTTCAATGACCGTATAGGAGTGCTCGAGCAGCGGATCAGATCCGCTCGTCACCGCATGCACGCTGGCAGTATCCAGAACGGCGGTCAGGCTGTTTTCAGGAATCCCCCGTATCCTCACCCTGCAGGCTTTCCCGCTCAGGTTGATCACCAGAGCGGAAAAAACGGCGCGGTGACGCCATTGCAGGGCGATGACCCTTTCCGGATCAGAAGAGCGGCGGCACTCCGCCGGAGCGCCGGATGCCGCGGCGATGAGGGCGAGCGGAAAAGAGAGGGGAAAGAGTCCCGATCCGTCACGTGAGACATACCCTCCGGGCCCGCTCATTTCGCCGATGGTCACGGCCGCCGCGTTGCCGAGGGTGCAATACGCAAGGACCCCGGCCAGCCACGAGGCGGCAAACAGCGTTGATTGCCGTTCGTCATGTCCGCCGTCCTTTCCGGGTACGAGGGGGTTTTCCCGCGGCCGGAGAGTGATCGGCGAAATGATTATTTGTTTTTTTGGGGCAAAAGCGGCGGACGCATCGAGCGTTTCCTGCAGTCCCGGCAGATTATCCATGATTGCTGTTTTATCGAAGGTATGCACCTGTGGAGTGGCGGCGTATACGATTGAGTCAAGCTGTTCCACGGGCGGCCGGTTCCGGTTGATTTCGACAAAATAACCGTCAGTTCCACCGGCGACGGTGACAGCGGGAACGGCGGCGCGAAGCGTCGTCGCCACTGCCGCAACGGTTTCTGCGCTGACCGATTTTTCAGCGGCGCGAAAGACAAGGAAGCGCGTCACCCGCAGAGCAGCATCCCTGAAACAATCTGCCAGGGCGATTGCCTCGCCACCGGGGTCCTTGTCGAAATGAAGCGCCAGCTCGATGGGACAGTCAAGCGCGCGAGCGAGGGCGGCAAGATTTCCGGTTCGTACCGGGAGGTCGTCGCGGCCGGGGAAAAGGTCTGCCCTGAAATGGGACAGCCCGAGCGCACGGATCCTTGAAATCGCGGCCGGAACCGATCCGATGCCGGCCGTTTCCATGACCCCGATGCGCGGCAAACGGCCGGACAGGTCTCCGGTGGAGAGTTCGAGCTGCAGTGAAAGCGGCAGGTGAATGAGAGCCGCGGTCGGTTTGTCGAGGTTGACCGTCACCTTCTGGTACAGCAAGGTCCCGGTTTCAAGCTGAACGGGCACGGGGAGTGACCGCGGCGTCGAATAGGTTTTATACGTTGCGTCTGTCCAGTTTCGCTGGTCCTCGGTTTCGAAGGTATCGCCCTCGAACCGAACGGTCGCATCGAGCCCTGACGCCACCGCATAGCTCAATGCGCGGATATTTCTGAAGATCGGGTGCGGTGCGATATCGAGCGGGAAGGGGCGCTCTTCAATACTGCCGTCAACGGTTTCTATGCGGCAGGGTATTCCTTTGCAGGTGCTTAAAGGATGAAGGATGCAGAACCCGATCCTGTTTTTTCTGAAGGCAGAAAGAACGATGCCTCGCGCAGCATAACGTATTTCGCCCGAAGCCTTGCCGATGATTTCCGCTCGCCAGAGAAAGTCGATGTCTGCGCGGCGGTGACGGGAGGCGAATGAGATGAGAAACGACGAAGCGTTTCGCTGCAATGAATACTCTTCTATGGAACCGGGAATGGTGTTCCAGAACGGGTCGCGGATCGCGAAGTAAATCCGTCTGATGATTTCCACATTGCCCAGTCGCACGCAGCGGATCCAACCGTTTTCAACGATAAGGGATAACGGTCCGGCATTGAGTTCACGGGGGACGGAAGGGTCCGCGGAACCGGACGGGACGGCGGTCGGGTGATCGCGTGCCATGGCGTTCTAGGCCGCCGAAGATGCGCGCGCGAGCCGTTTTTCGCCGTCCTCAATGGTGGCGACCAGCGTTTCGAACGTCATCTGTTCGGCCGGGGTTGTTGATGGTCCGTGGCTGTTGTTGATGAGGGAAGCGACGAATTCACGCGTGTAGTCGTCGGGAGTGGAGGTGATTCTAAGGTCCTGAGATTTAATTTCATCGAGTATCGCCCCGACCGGTTGTTTGGAGAAGTCGCGCGTCGGAACGTACCCGTCACCCCTTTTCCCCCTCGTGCAGTGAAGCAGGTCGGCATGGACGAGCCAGTTGAGGAGGCCTGCGGCCTGCGGTTCCGTCAGTTCGTACGTGCGTATGAAATAGCGGAGGGTCGGCGGCTGTTTTTTCCGTATGAACGCACCTACCGCATCGGTGAATATCCTGAAAGTAAGATAGGTCCTGTAGTCGCCTACCCGGCGGTCCCAGCGTTTCTGCGCGCGCAGGAGGGGCCTGAAATTCTGGTGTACGTAAGCGATCTGGGTGCCGAACAGCATGATGATGCAGCCCACGTACAGCGAAACAAGAAACAGCGGCAGAATACCCAGCGTGCCGTAGATGGTCTGGGCCTGGATCGACATCTGCACAAACATGCCGAACCCCTGACGTTCAGCCTCAAAAAGGACGGCGGCGGCCAGACCGCCCAGAAGGGCCGACCCGAAACGCACTTTGGTATTTGGAACGAACCAGATCAGGGAGGTGAAGGCCAGCGTCATGAGAACAAACGGCAGGGCATCAATGGGAAAGAACCGTTCGGCCGCGGCTTCGAACCACCCGGTATGCCTGATGACAAATGAGAGGGAAAAGAGAATCGGGCTGTAGACCATGGCCATGGTAAAGGAGACCAGCCGGAAGAACAGTGAGCGCTGGCGGGTAACTTTCCAGATGGTATTGAATGACTCCTCGGCAACGCCGAAAAGCCCGATGGCGACAATGATCAGTATGACAATACCGGGGCCGCGTATCTTGCGGGCATTGTCATAAAATCGCGAGAGGTAATCAAGCACGGTCTCCGGTGCGAACGGCAGAAAAGTGGCAAACGCCTGCGCCACCTGCCTTGGCTGAATGTCGATAATGGCGCCGAGCATGAACGCGCCGGTGACGACGAGCGGAATAAGAGTGAGGAGCAGGACATAGGCGAGCGCCGAGGAGCGGGTGAAGTTGTGGTTGAGCCGGTACTCGGCGAGAACGATACGCCAGAACACCACCCATTTAATCATCCGGTACCACACATGGTTTTTTTGCCGTTTGAGCGAGTCGATCGCTTCACGGGGATCATGCCGGAAATCATCCCGGAATTTTTTTGTAAAGAGGTACATAGAGCCGGTCCTCTACATGGTCCTTCCCTCAAGCAGCATCGATTTCACCTCGCTTGCGGAAGAGGTATCGCCGATTCCCGCGTTTTCGCCGAGCCGGGCATTGTCCGCCCCGAGAACGACCGTGATCAGATCCACGCTTTGCAGCAGTACTTCGATGTCGTAATCGAGCGGTTCGCAGCAATAGGTCTCGATGAGGTTTTTCGCAAGCGTATGGTTTTTGCCGTTTGGAAGAAAGCTCTCGAACGGCGCCGCGGTCAAAGGACCGATAATGACCCTGAACTTGCCGCTCAGGTCGAAGACCGAGGTGCCGAGGATCGTATTTTTTCCAAGAACGGCGTTTTCTCCTGCGCCAAGACGCGTCGGATCGGGCAACGGCGCCCACCGGGGCATGAATTCGCGCAATCGTACCGGCGCGCCGTCGAAAAAATCGGAAAGAAGGGCGGAAAGCCCCGCGCCGCCGCGCGCCTTCCCGGCGTAAAGGCCGGCGTACGCAAGGAGGCGGTCGGGAGCATCCGTCGACAGACCGGCATCGTCAACCATGCCGGAGAGTGCCGCGACACAGCGTCGCAGGGAGGCGTTCCCCCCGCCCGCCATGCCGATCATCCGGTATTTTTTCAATGAACGGTAGAAGAGCGCATACATCCGGTGGTTGAATATCGTAAGAAAATCGAAGAGCGCTCCGGCCTCCGCTTCCTGTGCGGCAATGAAATCGGCGAAGTAGACCGGCAGCGGAGAAGAAACGCCGGCGAGC
>JAFGOU010000321.1 GCA_016926315.1 Chitinispirillaceae bacterium | reverse complement strand
TTTTCGACCTGGTCAGGAGTATAGAAATCTTCTTCGAACTCGCTCAAATCGACATCCCGACCGGAAGCATCGGTCGCCTTTAACAGCTTCTTTTCTTCTACTGATGATTCTGCCATAGTATGTACTGCTCCTACGGGTTAAGGATTAATAAAAAGTTAACAGTTGACAGTTAACAGTTGAAAGCTCAAATGCACTACTCCTGTTTTTCACTATTGGACACTTTAAACTGAACCGGTCACCCTGAGCCTGTCGAAGGGTCGGATTTCTCTGAATGCCATTCCTCGACATTCGCTCGATGTGATACCCCTATCACGCCGCCGATGCATGGGTCAGCGCGGTTGCCTTCCGTACCACATAATCGATCTGCTCCTCAAGCGTCATTGCCGTGGTGTCGATCTCCTCGGCGTCAACCGCTTTCGTCAGCGGGCTGTTCTGCCGCGTCGAATCCTTCCGGTCCCTTGCCGAAATTTCAGCCACGAGCTCGTCGATCGTTTTTTTAATGCCAAGGGCGGCGAAATCCTTCTGCCGCCGCCGCGCCCGTTCCCCGACCGAAGCGACCATGAAAAACTTGAGGTCCGCGCCGGGAAACACCACCGTGCCGATGTCGCGGCCCTCGCAGACCACCGATGCTCCGGCCGCGATCCTGCGCTGCAGCTCCACCAGTTGCCTGCGCACCACTGCCGGCGCGCAATAATCAGAAACGTTTTTCGTCACCTCGTCGCCGCGGATCGCTTCGGACACGTCCTCTCCATCCATAATCGTGCGCAGCTCCGGCGGTTTGCCGGAAAAGCCGATGACCATTGCCGCGACCGTTTTTTCGAGCGCCGCATGGTCGGTTGCCGGAATACCCAGGCGCAGGCACTTGAGCGTTACCGCCCGGTACATGGCCCCGGTGTCGAGAAAGGTGAACCCCAGCCGCGCCGCCACCGCTTTGGCGGTCGAGCTCTTTCCTGATCCGGCAGGACCGTCGATGGCGATGATCATCGGGTTCCTCTACATTATCAGCGACTTAAAATGTCACGCTGAGCCTGTCGAAGCGTTCCTGCTGCGACAACCGAGGTGATTTTAACTTTTTGAAAAAAAGCAAGGATAATAAAACCTTTTGAAAATACTCGATTTCAGGGGGGGTGGGCAAGGGATTAACGAGGAAAATGCAGATGGCCGGATGCTACCTGAAACACGAAGGTGCGGCGCATTCCCTCTGGATCAACCCGAAAACCGGCAGTATCGAGGCGGTTCCCCGGCATACCGAAATCAAGAAACCGCTGGCCAAAAAGATCCTCCGGAATATGAATGCCGAATAATTTACTGCCGTTTCAGCAATGATGGTGCTCCGTCTCCGAACAGCAGACGCAAGATTTATTTTCTCCCCGTACCCGTTCACCCTCTGGCAAGGAGTCCCGATGTTCCCTCGCGAAACCATCATTCAAAACCTCCACAACTGTCTCGACGACACCTCGTTTCTCAATCTTCCCGGCCGGAAAAAAGGCAAGGTCCGCGACACTTATGATCTGGGCGATTCGCTCATGCTCATCACCACGGACCGGCAGAGCGCGTTCGACCGCGTGCTGGCGAGCATCCCGTTCAAGGGCGCGGTGCTCAACAAGGTCAGCGGCTTCTGGTTCGAAAACACCCGCCATATCGTGCCCAATCAGGTCATAGCCATTCCGGACCCCAACGTGACCATAGCGAAAAAATGCACGGTATTTCCCATAGAGTTCGTGGTCCGCGGCTATCTTACCGGATCCACCGACACCTCGGCCTGGACCCAGTATGCAAAAGGCTTCCGCAACCTCTGCGGAAACGTCCTGCCCGAAGGCATGGTCAAGAACCAGAAATTCGCGCAACCGATCCTGACCCCCACCACCAAGGCGGACGCGCACGACGAATCGATCAGCGCCGACGAAATCATCTCCCGCAACATCATCGACGAGCCGACCTGGAACCGGCTCTCCCGCATCGCGTTCGACCTCTTCACTTTCGGCAGTGAAAAAGCGGCAAAAAACGGGCTGATCCTGGTCGACACGAAATACGAGCTCGGCAGGGACGCGCACGGCAACATCCTGCTCATCGACGAAGTCCATACCCCGGACTCCTCGCGGTACTGGCTCAAGGACTCCTATGAAGCGCGTATTGCCACGGGCAAGGAACCTGAAAACATCGACAAGGAGTTCCTGCGGCTCTGGTTCCGCGAGCACTGCGACCCGTACAAGGACGCCGTGCTTCCCCAGGCGCCCGACGATCTGGTAATCGAGCTGGCGGCACGGTATATCAGGCTTTTTGAGATGATTACGGGGAGTGATTTCAGCGTTGAGGGGAGCACGCCGATAAAAGAGCGGATGCGTGAGAACCTCAAAAAGGCCGGGCTCACTAAGTAACGGAGCATAATGGAAACCAGCTCTTCCGTTCCAGCCAGGCGCCTGCCCTTCACCGACCACATTCGGATCCCGCTTCGACACCTCGCCTGGCCGATTCTCATCGAAAACCTGCTGCGGGTCAGCCTTTCGAGCGTCGACGTTCTGATGCTCAGTTTTTATTCCGACAAGGCGGTTGCGGCGGTCGGGCTTATCAACCAGTTTGTTTTATTTATCCAGCTGCCCTACCTGATGGTGGCGACCGGCGCGAGTATCCTGATCTCCCAGCACCTCGGCGCACGTCAAGGGCAATCCGCGCGGCCTGATCAGGCCGCTTCCGCAGCC
>JAFGOU010000320.1 GCA_016926315.1 Chitinispirillaceae bacterium | reverse complement strand
CGCAAACAATTAAAAAAACGGACCGTATGGCCGTTGTGGCGGAAAAAGAGGAAAACAGCCTGATGGAACTGCGTAACGACATCAAACAGCTTGCCGGCATGGTCAGATCCGTGGTGCGTGACGGAGGAAGAAAAACGGAACACGGGTTTGACGGAGGATGGGGAATTCTTTACAAGAGGCTTATCGACTCCGAGGTTAAACCGGTGATCGCGGCGCATCTGATCGAGAACCTGGCGTGCGATACGGCCGATTTTTCGACCGCCCGGGCGGAGGAAAAGATAACGGCGCTTCTGAAGAGCCATTTCCCCTCGGCCGGTCCGATACAGTGCAAGAAAAACGGCCCGAAAGTGGTCGCCTTTGTCGGACCGACCGGCGCGGGAAAGACCACGACCATTGCCAAGCTCGTCGCTCACTGCCGCCTTGGAAAAAAGCGTAACGTATCGATCATAACCGCCGATACCTACCGGATTGCGGCCATCGAACAGATCAAGGCATTTGCCGATATCGTCAACGTGCCGCTGCGGACGTTGTTTTCGCCGCAGGAGGCAACGGCGGCGCTTGCCGCATGCGTCAATGACGACCTCGTGTTTGTCGATACCGCGGGCAGAGGCCACCGTGACGGTGCCCACCTTCAGGAATTGAAGGAGACGCTCGACGCTCTGCGACCCGATGAAATTCACTGCGTGGTTAGTGCGACGACCAAGGACTCCGACCTGCTCTCGACGCTCGCCCGGTACCGTGCGATCGGAGCCGACCGGGTCCTTTTCACCAAACTCGATGAAACCGCCCATGTCGGCAATGTGTTCAACACCATAAGCGAAACCAGCATGCCGGCATCGTTTTTTACCTTCGGTCAGGGCGTGCCCGACGATATCGAGCTGGCGCAGCCTGCGCGGTTCGTCAAGCGGCTCTGGGAAGGGGTTGCGGCATGAACGATCAGGCCAGGAAACTTCGTGAACTCGCGGGAGCGGGCATGTTCGAAGCGATTGCCGTTTCCGACGCGGAGACCGCTGCCCCTGCGGCGCGGCCACGCTGCACGAGTATCGCGGTAACGAGCGGCAAGGGCGGGGTAGGGAAGACCAATATCGCGCTCTCTTTGGCGATCGCTCTTTCGCGGATGAAGAAAAAGGTGCTTTTATTCGACGGGGACCTGGGGCTTGCCAATCTGCACCTTCTGCTGGGTGTGGCGCCGCGGCTTGACCTGTCGCATGTTGTCAGGGGTGTGCGTACGCTTGAAGAGGTAGTCTGGCGCGGCCCCATGGGAGTCGACATACTGCCCGGCGCTTCGGGTATGGCGGAAATGGCCGATCTGGACCGGTCCTCGGTTGAAAGTCTTTCCGGGCGGTTGTGCCGTTTCGAGCATAACTATGATTATCTGATCGTTGACACTGCGGCGGGGATCGCCGCTTCGGTCACCCGTCTGGCCTCCCGGACCGACCTCGCTCTCCTGGTACTCACGCCGGAGCCAACCTCACTTGCCGATGCCTATGCAATGGCAAAAGTGCTGTTTGAACAGGGGGCGCAGCGCATCGCGGCGGTGGTGAACATGGCGGTATCGGATCGTGAAGGCGCCGAAACATTTGACAGACTCAATGCACTGGTGGTAAAATTTTTAAAAAAATGCGTTATGTCGTACGGCGTTTTGCCGTATGAAAAAGAGGTGCCGCGCAGCGTGAAAAAACAGCAGGTGCTGGTTATGGACGATCCGGGCGGGCGCTTTTCCGGCAAAATACAGTCGGTTGCCTGGAAAATCACCGGAGCGGCTCACGCGGCGCCCGGAGGGTTTTTCGGAAGGATCTGGAATCATGTGTGCAATTGAGAAAACAGGCCCGCCGGACATGCTGCCGGCTGCCGCATACTGAAGGGGAACGGACGTCATGCTTCACTGGATCAGGACATTCGCCGCCGTTTTCGGCTGCTCCGTTTTTTTCATTCTTTTTTTTATCTGCCTTGCCGGGGAGAATGAATTTTCGCTGCAATCCATCGCACTTTCGCTGGTACGCGGCTTCATTGGCGCTTCGCTTGCGTGGGTGGTCGGTATCGTGATCGCCGACATCCTGCTCAAGGGGGTGATCAGCGATATTCCCGGCGACAGGGAAGAACTTCTGGAGGGCGGCCTGGTCCAACGGGTCCACGACATCAGGAACGCGGCATTGCCGGGAGGGGCCGAAATGCCGTTTTCTTCGGTAATGGCCATAGGGAAAAAACACCGGAACGGAACCGCGGCATAACCACCGGCGCGTTTGAGAGGCGGACAACGGCATTATGTCAAGTATGGAAAAACTTTGGAAAGAGTACAAGGAGGCCGGTTCGAAGGTGGCAAAGGACAAGCTGCTGGTCGAATATGCGCCTCTTGTAAAGTATATCGCCAACCGGCTTGCCGTCAACCTGCCGCACTCGGTGGATCGTAACGACCTGTCGAGCGCCGGGATCCTCGGGCTGATCAAGTCGGTTGAAACGTTTGAGCCGGAACGGGGGTTCAAATTCGAGACGTACGCTGCCCATAAAATACGGGGCGCCATGCTTGACGAACTCCGCGCACTGGACTGGATACCGCGATCCGTCAGGCAGAAGGCGCGCGATCTGCAGAAAACCTACTCGAAACTGGAAAACGAGCTTGGACGTCCGCCGTACGATGATGAGGTATGCAGGGAACTGAATATTTCCATGAAGGAATATGAAGAAATCCTTTCCGATGTCGCGCCGGCGACCATCATTTCGCTCGAGGAGAGTCTGCCCGACCGCAGCGCCGATTCAAAGGAGCTACGCGTTATCGACACGATCGAAGATCCGGGTTCCAGCAATCCGCTCAGGGAGCTGGGATTCACCGAGGTGAAGGAAATTCTTAAAGAGGCCATTGCGAATCTGCCGGAAAAGGAAAAGCTGGTGGTGGCATTGTACCATTATGAAGAGCTGACACTGAAGGAAATCGGCGTGGTCCTGGACATCACCGAATCCCGCGTGAGCCAGATACATTCAAAAGCCATACTGAAACTTCGGGCAAAGCTGATGCAGCGGATCAATGCCTGAGCGGAGTAAAAAGGGGTGGTCGGATGAGCGAGGTCAACGTACGGATCTCCGTGAGCAACCTGGTCCAGATGGACCGCATTCAGCATGAATCCCACCGTGGACCCATGGTCCAGCAGGAACAAAACGTTGAAAACGCACGGCAGGAGGCGATGCGACGATTGCAGGCGCCGGTGGAACCCGACCAGGCTGAGGGGAAAGTGATCGATCCCAATGCCAAACGCGAAGAGGAGGCCCGGAAAAGGAAAAAACGCCGGCAGCAGCAAAACGGTCAGGAAAAATCGATAAGCGCCGTTGTCGACAACCGGGGACGAGTGGTTGATTATGAAGCCTGAACAGACGGGTGGATTCACGTTCCATTGAAGTCCGTGAACGATACCTATGGAAAAACGGAAAAACGTACTGAACCAGGGCGCTCCCGACGCGAAGCGGATCAGGAAAATAGCTGAAAGCGTCATCGGCCTGCCGACACTGCCGACCGTGGTGTCACGCATGATAGACCTGGTGGATTCGCCACGGACCTCGGCAGCCCTTCTGGCGCGATTGATCTCATCGGATCAGGCGCTGACCGCCAAAGTCCTTAAACTGGCCAATTCCGCCTATTATGGCTTTCCCCGGGAGATATCTACCGTCAATATGGCAATCGTGGTGCTCGGGTTCAACGCAGTCAAGGAAATGGGGCTTTCGCTTTCGGTGTTCGACGTGTTTAAAAAGACCCCCAGTTCCGGTTATTTCGACGTGGCGCGGTTTTGGGAGCATTCGGTGGGGTGCGGCGTCGCCGCGAGGATGCTGGTGCGCAATTACCGTCCCGCCATGGCCGGAGAAGCCTTTGTCTCCGGTCTGCTCCACGATGTCGGGAAAGTCATTTTAAAACAGTATTTTGACGCCGAGCTCGCCCGTATCATCGACCTCCAGAGAGAGGGCGGCGTCACCCTCGAGGCCGCGGAACAGCGCGTCATCGAGACCTCCCATGCACAGATCGGTTCCTGGCTCGCGGAAAAATGGAACCTTCCCAAAATCATCTGCGAAACCATCCGGTGCCATCACGAACCGTGGGAGGCGGAACGTGAAAAGGAGTTCATTGCCTGCGTTCAGCTCGGCGATTATCTTTGCCACAAGTCAAATACCGGCCAGTCGGGGCGCCTTGTTGCTCCGGAACTTGACGAGCGGCTGTGGGAACTTTTCCGGAACGCCGGCATCATGATCGACGAAACCTACCTGCCCTCGCTGCAGACTGAATTCCTCCTTGAATTCGACAAATCCGAAACGTTCCTGAAGATCATGGCCGAAACGCCGGGGGAGCGGAAGCCGGAAACGGTTTGAAAAAAAGCCGGTCACCTGTTTTTATACAGCGTTTCAGCGGTCTTGATCGCCGTAATCAGGCTCTCCGGCGAGGCCGTTCCCCTGCCCGCCTTGTCAAAAGCGGTGCCGTGACCCACCGAGGTGCGGATGATCGGGAGGCCGATGGTGATGTTGACCCCGTGTTCAAAATCGCGCGATTTAAGCGCGACGAAACCATGGTCGTGAAGCATCGATACCACGCCGTCGAATTCCTTGCGAAACGCGCGCATGAATACGGTATCCGGAGGGTAGGGACCGGTCGCGTTGATTCCCAGGGAAACGGCCTTTCCGATTGCGGGTACGATATGGCGCGTTTCCTCGTCGCCGAACAGCCCGTTCTCTCCGGCATGCGGGTTCAGGCCGCCTACCGCGATACGCGGGTGTCTGATGCCGAGCTGCCTCATGGCGAGGTTTAGCAGCTTGATATGAGAGAATACCCGGGCGGTTGATATCAGCCGGATCGATGTGAGCAGGGAGCAATGGGTGGTCACGTGCGCAACGCCTACGCCGTCAAGGTAAAAGAGCATGGTAAACGCCTTGACTCCCGTTTCATGAGCGAAAATTTCCGTATGGCCCGGATAGTTGATCCCCGCCAGCTTGAACGCCTCCTTGTTGATCGGGTTGGTGACGACACCGGCGGCTACCCCTTGTTTGGCCAGGTCGATTCCCTTGAGGATGTAATCATAGGCGGCCTTCCCGCAGACGGCGGAGACGCTGCCGGTCCTGAAATCCGCAGGGGACAGACGGTGCATATCAAAAACATTCACTTTGTTCGCTGCGGCGGCGCGGATATCGGTAACGGAATTCAGAAGGACCGGCATACCGAGTTTTTGCGCGGTTCGTTTCAGCACGGAAAGATCGCCGGTAATGACTACACGAATACAACCGATCCGTCGAGACGAAAGGGCCTTCAGCGCGATCTCAGGACCGATACCGGCAGGGTCACCCATGGTGAGTACAAATACCGGTGAAGAGGTGCTCACGGATCTCATGGTTCACCCGCTCCTTTTTTAAACTGAGAAAACAACGATACGGCAGCCTATCCCTAACCAATTGAATAGTAACATAAGCACAGGATGCTTAAGCGCTAAACTTCTTCTTTGAAAGTACCGATAAATATACTGTAAGCCGGAAGGAGTGATGAGCTATGAACGAAATGAAGCAGACACTGATCAACCAGGCGAAAAGAGAGTTCAAGCAGATTTACCCCTGCTCGACCAAGAAGAAATTGAGAGAGTGCTTTACGGTTGAAGGGAATCAGATGATCTTCTGGTTTAATACCGAGGACGAGACGACGCACATTCTGATGCGGGAACTGGCCTGAAAACCGGACAAGAGTGCTACTTCACGTTTCCGTTCGGTTCCTCTTTCTGATGTTCCCCTGTTTTCTCCAGGCGCAGCGCAGCGGCGATGTTCTGAACTCCCTGGTCTTTCATGGCTGAGGCCGCTCTGTTTTCCCTCTGGATTCTTTCGTAGATCTCCTCCCGGTTTACCGCGATGCTCCGGGGCGCTTCGATGCCGAGTTTTACGTGACGGCCATCGAGATCGACAATTTTTACGACAACGTTGTCGCCGATACGGATGGATTCCCCTAATTTGCGTGTCAGGACGAGCATGATTTATGGTTTCCTCAGTACGAGTTCCTGGGTGGTGTAACGGTCATCTTCAACAATCACCTGTTTGCCGATTCGTTTCGTTTTGTTGATAATGATTGGGCCGACAAGGTTGGCCGTTGATTCAAGCGGGTTTTCATTAATGGTGACGATCACAAAGATCAGCACGTCTTCTACTTTGTCGATTCCCATTTCTCCAAGCTGTTCTTTCTGCACCTTCGGCGCGTAATCGGGCCTGAACATGAGCGGGTTTATCACCGCGAACCGGAGCGGGGAACCGTCAACGCAGACGAGCCATTCAAACGGCGCGTAATCGGGAATGGAAACCAGGACAAACGCTTTATTCTGTTCAAATCCGGGAATGCCTGAAGGAAACGTGATGATATCCTCTTTTGAATACACAAGATTCTTGTAAAAATCACCCATAGTGAGATGACTCCGAAGCGGAAAAGGGAACCCTCTTTATTGAAAATCGTTTATTGCCGAACAGGTGTCAAACAAGATATCGCGGAGTGCGGATTTCGGATTGCACCTGTTCAGGCGGTTCATGAACCGCCGTTCCATTCGCGTTCCTTCGGCATCGCCGTTTTTAAATCCGCCTTTCGTAATCCGCAATCGTATCATCCTCCCAGCAGACTCAGCACGTTCTGCGGCAGCATGTTCGCCTGCGCCAGCATGGCGGTCGAGGACTGCACCAGGATCTGGTTCCGGGTAAACTCCATGGTTTCAAGAGCAAAGTCGGCGTCACGGATCACCGATTCGGCCGCCTGCATGTTCTGCTCCTGGTTTTCCTGGTTATAGAGAGCATGCTCAAGCCGGTTCACCATCGCACCGAGGTTGGCCCGCAGCTCATTAACGCTCCGGAGCGCGGTATCGAGGGTGTTGATGGCGGTGGTGGCGTCGGTCTGAGTCGTCATGGTCACCGGGTCGATACCGAGCGATGTCGCATCGACCGGTGCAATCCGGTACTGGATGGTATCGGCGCTCGGACTGTTGTTCGGTCCGATATGGAGCACGCCGCCCGGCAGGGTTCCCCAGGGGTTGGTGCCGTTAAGAAGCTGCTGGCTGTTGTACTGGGTTCCCTCAACGATACGGTCGACCTCATCGCGGAGCTGGGACGTTTCGATTTCTATGTAACTGCGTTCCACCGAGGTGAGCGTATCGTTTGCCGCCTGGATCGCGAGTTCGCGTATGCGCTGCAGCATGTTTTCGACTTCGATGAGCGCCCCTTCGGCGATGTTGATAAGCGAGATGCCGTCCTGGATATTACGCGATCCCATGTTGAGCCCGCGGACCTGTGTGCGGAGCTGCTCCGAGACACTCAGCCCGGCGGCATCATCGGATGCGCGGTTGATCCGCATGCCGGTGGAAAGACGTTCGAGCGATTTGGCAACCGAACGTTCCATGATCCGAAGCGAGTTGCCGGTGATCATCGCAGGGATGTTGTGGTTGATACGAGCCATACGACCCTCCTTTATGAAAAGCTTCCCTGCAGCAGGCGTCTTCGCCGTACTGCAATCCCTTGCGTCATCCTGACCGTCTTTCGCTTCCGTGCAACCGAATGGTCAAAGCCACTCCGATCATTCCGGCCATGCCGGGAACAGTGATCAGAGGAAATTCACGAGCGATTGCTGTATGACATTCGCCGCGGTTTTTAACGCGGCGTTGTAAACATTCTGCGTATTCATGAAATCGGTGATCGTTTTCGTCATCTCGGCGTCCTCAAGGTTGGCCTGCAGTTCGGTGGTGGTGGTGAACTGTCCTTCATTGCGGCGCAGCGTCGTATCGAACCTGTTTATTCGCGCGCCGTTTTTGCTCTGGGCCGAAAGAACGGCGGAAAAAACGGTATCGATGCGCTCAATGGCCGCCGCGATGCCGTCACGATTGTCCTGCAGCAGGTCCTGACCGAGGGTTATGATCGTACCGAGCAGATTCGAACCCGTGGTAGGATCATTCATGAATTCGTCGCCGGAGATATTTATCGCCATGGTGATGCCGGTTTCGATCTCCCGGAGGACATGGCCGTGATTCGAGACGGTCGAACCGTAAATGTCCTTTCCCGGCGTCAGATAATCAAAGGAGATCCTGAACTGGTCGGGTGCGTAGTTGGCGGTGCCGGGTGACACGTCAACCGCAAGCGCCGGGTTGATGATGGTTATGGTTCCATTGAGGTAATCGATGGTATAGTCGGTATTCTCCCGATACGTTACCGTTCCCACCTGAAGGTTGAAGGTGCCGGGGATGATATTCTGAATGGCCGAATCATCGAAACCGTTAAAGAGCTGGACGGTTGCCGGTACCGCGAGTCCGCCGGCGTTGAAGTAGGCCATGCGCAGATTGGCATAATCGTCCGGCGTCGCGACGGTCGAGCTCTGAAGGATCAGGGGAGGCACCTTTGTCTGGGTCCCGTTGAAAATGTAATCAGCCTTGTACTGCGTGTTCACCAGCGCGACAACCTGCCGCAAAAGCTGTTCGACCTCCTTGTTGATATAAAACCGTTCGTTGCCCGACATCGTGTCCGTTGACGCTTCAATCGATAGTTCTCGCATGCGCTGCAGAAGCTCGGTCATGCTCATCATGGCGGTATCGGTAACGTTCATGAAGGAGAGCCCGTCTTCGATATTGCTCTTGAACTGCGCGATTTCAGCCAGTTTGGTTTTGAGCTTGAGGTCGTTGGCGACGTCGACCGGTGCGTCGGAAGGACGCAGCAGTCTTTTACCGGTTGACAGTTGTTCCTGGAGCCGGCTCATGTCGTAGAACCGGTCGTTGATGACGTAGACCATGTTTTTTATGATTTGATTCGCCGTAATGCGCATACTTCCCTCCGTGGCCGCTTAAATGTTCATCAGCACGTCGAGCATCTCATCGGTAACCGATATGAGGTGGGCCGCCGCCTGGTACGTGTGCTGGTATTTCACCATATTCGCCATTTCCTCGTCGAGCGATACGCCCGCCACGGCGTCCTGCTGCGCTTCGTACTGGCGGACCAGGAACATGCGCGTATCGAGGTTGGACTGCGCCGCGTTGCGGTTGAGACCAAGGCGGCCGATAAGCGAACTGTAGTATTCGGTAAACGTCGCGGTCGGATTGCCGATCGCGTCCGGATTCATGGTCAGTTCTGATCGCAGTTTGGCGATGGCGATCGCGTTTGAGTTGTCGCCGGGACCGGCAAAGGCGTTCGTACGGTACTGGAAGTCAACCGTGAGCGCATCGGCGTCGTAACCGGGATGCAGCATCTGTATCGTACCATTGACATAATCGATATGGTAATCGAGGCCTTCCTGGAGCAGCACCGATCCGTTCGACACTATTACCGTGCCCTGGACTATGTTGCGGGCCGGTATGGGGGTGCCCGCGGCAGGATCCCGGTAAAGCTGGACCGGCGGCGTGCCGAAATTGTGGCTTCCCGCCGCAATCGTGTTTGTTGACGCGGGAAGGGACTCGCCCCCGGACGCGGCCGCGATATTCTTGACGTCGGCCATGATACCCGGAGCGAGCGCGATGTCCGACGCGCCGGTGATATCCTGGTCGAAAAAGGTTATGCCGGTATATCCATGCAGGGTGAATCCCTGCAGATGCAGTTCGTTGACTTTGTTCACCAGTCCGATGGCGAGTACGTCGAGTTTCTGCTGGTATTCGGGTATGATGATATCACGGCTGTCGAAAAGCCCTTTCACCTGGCCCTTGGTGGGCGTATACGGGCTTTTAGAGTTGGCGAACCGGATGCCGATGTTGGTAGACTGCGTGCCGTCGGGCATCCGGAAGGACGTGGTGTAGGTTTCAATCTTCTGGAAATCGACCGGTGAAACCAGTATGCTGCCGGAGGTGGTGACCGATATCTGGCCACGCTCGTTTTCAACAACGGATATTTCGATCAGGGTGGAGAGTTCCTTGACCAGTTCGTCGCGCTTGTCGCGGCTGTCGTTTGCCTTTCTGTTCCCCGTGACCTCAATGGCGCCGATTTCCAGATTAAGGTTGTAGATTTTTTCGGAGATCTCGTTGATCTTGTTGACGCGCTGGGAAATCTCTTCGTTACGGGTCTGTCGCAGATTGCGCATCTCGGTGCTCAGGTTGTGGAACACATCGATAAGAATCTCCGCATTGGTCTTCACCATGGTACGTGCGGAAATATCGGACGGGTTGTTGGAAAGGTTCTGCCATCCGTCGAAAAACTGGTCGATATAGCGGAGCAGTCCGGTGTCGCTCGGTTCGGTAAGAATGTTTTCGATACCTTCAAGCGAGTAGTTGTACTCCGCGAATATGCCCGCTTCCTGGTTCTGGCGGCGTATCTGCTCATCGATGAAAGCGTTTCGCATGCGGTCGATGCTTATCACGTCGACACCCATGCCCATCTGGCCGTATCCGGGATCCCACCGGTAATCGGCGGCGAGCGTAAGTCTCTTTCGCGAGTATCCCTCGACATCAGCGTTCGAAATGTTCTGTCCGGTCACGTTCATGGCCAGTTGCGACGCATTCAAGGCCCGGGTGCCGATGTTTAAAATGGAAAAGAGACTCATAATCGGTTCCTCAGACGGTCTGGTTGATAAAAGGGTGCAGGGAAGTGGAGGAAGCGGTATTCATCCTGCCGCCCTGACGGTATTGGGTAAAACGCTCCGAAGGATTGGCGATAAGCGACATCCTGCCCCTGACGAGTTCCAGTCCCTCTTCGAGAAGCACGCTGTTCGATACGTTGACCGTTGAGATCCGATTGATGATCTGCTTGAGTGCGCCATGAAGGGACGACAGCTTTTCACGGAAACGCGGCGGCGCTTTTTCAATCAGCGCCCCCAGTTTGATGCGCGCCCGGTCAATACCGCATTTTCTCGAAAGCAGCGCGCAGCATTCGCTGCGCTGCAGTTCTAACCGTTCGATGAGCGCTACCAGACTGTCGAGATACGAGGAGCGCTCCTGAATCGCGGAGAGGTCGCTTTGCTTGAGCGCCTCGTTTACCTGCGTGGCGGTCCGAAAAAGCCGGTGATGGGTATCGACTTCCTTTACCAGAATGGTTTCCAGTTCCTCAAAGGTCAGTTCCGTCGAGTTCATTGGCTCTCCCTGGTTGCATGTGATGCAAATCGGCGCCTGAGTTCCAGCACCGATTCAACATAGTCCTGTGTCTCCCGGTAGGGAGGGATGGTTCCGTATCGCTCAACAGCGGCAGGCCCGGCATTGTATGAGGCAAGTGCAAGCCGTTCGTTGCCGTTGAATTTGTCCAGGAGGAGACGCAGATACTTCGTTCCTCCGGTGATATTCGCCCAAGGAGAAAAGGACGCAGCGACTCCCATGTCCGCAGCCGTAGTATCCATAAGCTGCATGAGTCCTTTTGCGCCTTTTGCTGAAACGGCATGAGGATTGCCGCCTGATTCCTGCGTAATCACCGCTGAGATCAGGTTTTTGTCGACATCGAAGAGTTCACTGGCTTTTTCAATAAGTCCCTGCCACTTTTCAACGCGACCGGCAGGATC
The DNA here is from genome assembly GCA_016926315.1 of Chitinispirillaceae bacterium. The sequence continues at coordinate 7,685 of JAFGOU010000320.1, read as the reverse complement.
AACCGGCCTGTTTTTTGCATGGGCAAGGGTTTGCTGCAGGAAACGTGGGTCGGTTGCCCAGGAACTGCCCGTATTTTTCAGATTCCGCAGCGCCTTTAACGGGTCGTCCCGGTTTTCCTGACGTTCGAGCTCGCGAATGATGAGATCGGAAAGACCGAGCGTGGCGTTGTTGGCGATCATTTTTGCATATTCACTGTCAAGCATCTCGGTATAGACTTCTTCACCGAATGATGAAGGCAAAAGAGGGTTTTTGCCCACCGTATTCCGCATGGAGCGGAGCATTATCGAGGTAAAAATCGACTCAAACTCCTTTGCGACCTTTTTAATCTGCTCCGGGGTGGACTGTGGGCCAGGGAGGGAAGAGCGTAATTCATTTACCTGCATTGTCGAATCCTTTCGCCGATTCCGTTCGGTGCATGGAAAGTACGCAAGGGGAGTGCCAGAGTATAACTCGTTGATATATATGGCAAAGAGTGGTCCAGTGAAATAAAATGCAGGGAAAAGTATGCCGTGGGGATGGCAGAAAAAGCCGGGTGGGATGGTTAAATTAAAGTTTTAAATAACATTGGCCGATATAAAAAGTTTTCCCCTGTGAAGTGAATGCAGAGGTCATGCCTTTTTTATGGGATGCCGCAGACAACCCTCACTTCAAAACGACATGTGCAGGAGCCTGTTCGTGCATATCTGGCCTCTATAAGAATCGGAATTATCATGGTGTGTGTATTTTATTGTAAGTAAAATCAACGTATTACCGATAACCGACATTTCTCATCCCCCTTTATCCTTCACTTCGAGTATATTTAAAGCAATGCACTTTCTCTCCAATCCCGTTCGCATCGTATCTCATTGTTAGAATATCGAGCTTCACGTTTTAAATTTTATAAAGGGGGATTTTTTGAGTATGGTAAAAAAAGTTCTGGTGGCTGACGACGATCTGGACCTTCACCAACTGGTGTATGATATACTTCAGATCAATTTCAAACAGGTTACCATTGATCGTGCGCTTACGAGTAAGAGCTTTCTTGAAAAGGTAAAAGACGCAAAAAGTCCCTACGATCTCATCCTTTTTAATATCCGGATGAACAAGGAAAATGGAGCCAATCTTCTTGAAGCAGTACAGAAGCAGTACCCTGCCATCATGGACCGGATGATTTTACTCGCGGATTCCCCCGAGGAGCAGGAACCTGCGTTGGACAGAGACGTTCCCTGCATGTCCAAGCCCTTCTGCCTCGACCGTTTTGGAGAGATCCTGAAAAAGGTCTGCTCCTGATTCTATGCCACGGCAGGTTGTTACAAGCGAAGGAACGCTTTCCGTCTGCATGATCGTGAAAAATGAGGCGGATTTTCTCTCCCGCTGCCTTGCAAGTGTTCGACCGGTTGCCGATGAAATTATCGTGGTCGATACCGGTTCGCAGGACCGGACCGTTGAAGCGGCGCGGAGTTTCGCTGCCACGGTCGTCACGGCGGAGTGGCATAACAACTTCGCCGTTGCGCGCAACATCTCTCTCGACCATGCGACCTCCACCTGGATACTCTGGCTCGACGCAGATGACGTGGTCCCCGCTAAATCCCTCCCCCTGATTGCTCAACTTAAAAAAGAACCACCAGGACGTGTGTTCGGCTTTATCGTACGCAACCAGAGGCCGAATGATACGGGCACCGAATTCGTCCAGGCGCGCATGTTTCCCAACCGTCCCGATATCCGGTTCGAGCGCAGAGTACACGAGCAGATGATGCCGAGCGCGCTACGGCTCGGCATGAAGATGGAAAAACGGGAGGTGGTAATAGAGCACCACGGGTATGCCGACCCGGAAATCCTGAAACGGAAAGCCCGGCGGAATATCGGCCTTATGCTGGAAGAGTACGATCATGTGCGGCCCGATCCGGTCACCGCGGTGGAGATCGGGGATTCATACCAGCTTATTGAGGAGTTTGAATACGCAAAAAAATGGTACCATACCGTTTTGTCCATACCGGATGTTGCCCGGACATCACCGGCCATCGCAAGCCAGGCACATACCGGGCTTGGCAACCTTTTTAACCGGCAGGAACAGTACGGCCAGGCGGTCAAACACCTCAATGAAGCGGTTGTGCTGACGCCTTGGCGCACGGATGCGTTATATGCAATGGCCGTTGCGTTTGAACTATCCGGAAAACCGGAGAACGCGGTCATGAGTTTGCGCCGGATACTCGCGATGAAAACGGAGCCCGGCCAGGTTGGAGTCGATTTCCGCGCCGCGGCGATAAAAGCAACGTTGCGGCTGCAACGGATCCTTGTGGAACAGGGCCGGATGCAGGAGTCAAAAGCCGAGACGGAAACCGCTCTTGCCGCGTTTCCCGAACGCCCGGAAATCGCGCTCATGGCAGGAAAGGTCTTTTCGGCGGCACAAGACATTATGCCGGCGCTCAAACTGTTTGAAAAGAGCATTTCGCTCGCGTCGGATCATCCGCATATCGATTCCTATATCGGTCTCTGCCTTATATACCTTAAAGTCAACCGTGCGGAAGTCGCCAGGAAGACCCTCGATTCAATAGAACCGTTGTTCGGTACTACTTTGAGATATCGGGCGTTCAGGAGGTCGTTTCTGGAAAAGAACGTTGGGACGCCGGATGGTTTCAGCGGCGAAGAGATGGAAAAAGAACGGGGGAACATAGTCAGGGAGTTTTTTGTAGGTGCCTGATAACCCGTCTCAGTGAGGCGGACAGAGGGCTTGGTGCAGGGGGTAGCTAAAGAAAGAGATTAAAATAACCGTACAACCTGAAGCTATCGTATGCTCCTTTTCGATTCCCATTGCCACCTCCAGGACGACCGGTTGACCGGCAGGCTGGAAGAGATTATTACCCGTGCCCGTGCAGCCGGCCTCACCTTCATGCTCTGCTGCGGCACACAGGAGTCCGACTGGGATGCGGTAGCGTCGCTCGCAGGGAAATATCCGGAGATCATTCCGGCATTCGGGCTCCATCCCTGGTTTGTCGTGAACCGGTCAGAGAAGTGGTTGGAACGCCTGGAATTCAACCTGAAAGAGCATCCCAAGGCCGTTCTCGGTGAAATAGGTCTTGACCACGCTCTTGATCAGCGTAATGACGAGCAACAGAGGTGCGTTTTCATCTCACAGTTGAAGCTGGCCCGCTCACTGCATCGTCCGGTGTCAATCCATTGTCGCAAGGCGTGGAGCGACCTCATGCGGATTCTCGATCAGCAGTGCGGGCTGCCGCACGGCGGAGCGATTCATTCCTATTCCGGGCCGACGGATCTAATCGGGCGGCTTGAACGGCTCAATGTGCATCTCTCCTTTTCCGGATCCATTACCTATGACCGCAACAGGCGTGGATGCTCCGCCGCCGCGGCCGTTTCCGACAACCGCCTGCTCATCGAAACCGACTCGCCAGACATTCCCCCATTGGGGATCGGCAGGGGAGAAAACGAACCGGCACATATAGGGAGAGTCGCGCAACGGCTGGCGACCATCAGAGGAACGACGATGGAACGGATTGCCGGATACACCTTTTCAAATGGAACGCGCCTGTTTACAATGCCATGATATAGGTAAAGGTCGTGCCCGATTTCTCTGATGTCATGAAGGTGACCTTTCCCCCAAGCAGTTCCTCACCGAATAGTTTCATGGAGTAGGTACCCAGGCCGCGACCATGCCCGGTTTTGCTGCTTACATACCGCTGGAAGATCCTTTTGGAGATATCCGGAGGGATCATTGACCGGTTCCATACGGAAAATGAAAGACTGGAGCTGTCTTTTTCAACGGCCAGTTTGATATCACCGCCGTCTTCCGTTGCTTCGAGAGCGTTGACGACCATGTTATACAAAACGCGGAGCAGAAGGCTCAGGTCGGTTGAAAAGGATATCTGCGGTACCGAGGGAGGGAAATGAATACGCTTGTTCATCGATGCAGAATGCATGCATGACATGCTTTTAATTTCCATAATAATCGATTCAAGGTGCACCGGTTCCAGCTTGAGCCTGATCTGCTCAGGGGTAATGGAGAGCAGGCAGTGCTGCATTTCAATCTCTTTTGCCAGCCGTTTGGCGAGTTTGTGGATATTCAGGGCCAGCGGCGGCGGACTCTTCAGGTCCATGATTAACTCGCTCGCGGAGAGCAACGCTGCGGCGATATTGGTTATTTCGTGAAAAAAAGTCCGTTCCATGGCCGCCCATTTCTGGAAAAGCGTAATGTCATGCATGAACAACAGGAGAAACCTGGTATGGTCGATCAGCATCGTGGAGCAGCTTGTTTTGAGAAACAGGTCGGACAGGGTATTGTTTTTTTCAACGGTTACGGCGCAATTGCGTTCTAACGGCTCGTTGTTAGCAAGCGCCGAAACCACGGCCGTGGCTATACCGCAGGAGCTGCAGAACTCACCGGTGCCGCAGCCACCTTCTGCATCATGGGCATGTATGCAACCGATCGCTTCGCCAAGACGTTTACCGACAATCGACGCCGGATCGGTTTCCTGGAGATGGTGGAGCAACCCGTCGTTTATTGCCAGTATCTGGCGCTGTTCGTTGAGCACCGCTATGAGGCAGTTGTTGTTCCTGAGCAGGGCGCCGATGGCCGGATTGTCGGCGATGATCTTAATGTCGCGCAGGAGTTTCGACGCCACAACGCGTTCGGCCGGGGCAAAACAGGTTTCCATTTTTCCACCTCTTTCAATAAGAAAGACAGGGAACGCTTATTGACCGGTGGAAATGGCCGGATGGAGCAGAAAATGTGTGTGCCTTTAGCCAACCATTTGGGGCTGGCAGAAAAATCCGGTGCCATTTCGATGATCAGGGTGAAATAAATATAAGCTATTTCCGGATGTTTTCCCTAAAATAAATTGATAAATGTGCGGCAGTCGCGTAAGCCGTTGAAAAATCGGACGCAACTGTTCAGGTGCCGGGAATTGCCGTTTCCCCTCATCCGGTCGCTGCTGCGAAATACTATGGCGATGGCAATCGGAGGGTGGGTGAGGGTAATCTCGATATGATCGGCATGTAAACATTGATTAAAATAACCTGAATAGTCACGCTGTTTTTAAAACCCCGGCAGTTTCCCGGCAATCGAAACCTTGTGGATCAGTCCGAGCTCAGAAGGGGGGACGACTAATGCATAGTCGAATCCGAGGAACTCGTACCGCATGCCGGCGCCAAAGGAGTATTCAGGTTTCATGGCCGAACGCTCGCGGGGAGAGACGCTCGAACGGAAACCGCCGCGGCCGTAGAGGATGCCTGCAAAATTGTATTCCGCACCGAACGCCGCCTCTTCAGGCTGGGTAAGGGTCTTGATCCCATCGAGTTCCAGCCGCAGCGTGTTGTTGAGCAGCGAGGCGCAGACGCCGAACCTGCCGGTCATGAGCACCTGGTCGCGGGTGCTGGTACTCCACCAGATATACGAGCCGATATTCTGCGCGCTCATGCCGATACAGAGCCGCTCAAGGGGCTGCCAGGTTGCGCCGAGATCAAACCCCATGCCGTTCGAGCGTTCGTTCTCTATGGATTCGAACAGGTACCGTCCGCGCGCGCCGAATGAAACCGGGATGGCGAGCCGTCCGGCAACGGTTGCGCTCAGGGCGTTGAATCCGGCGCTGAACGATTCGGTCAGGCCCCCGAACTCATCCCTGCCTTCGATGTTGCCTACGCCGAACTGAGAGAACGAGAGCCCGGCGACCAGGAACTCGCCGATGCCGGATGCAAGGTCAAAGCCGTAGTGGCTCCGGTCGAGCGTGAGAAACGAGGTCGTGGCAATCACGATAATGGAATCGGCAGCGTCGAGAATCGCGGGATTGTACTGAAATCCCGAAAGATGGTCGCGCCATGCCACGGTTGCGGTAGCCAGACCGGCGGTTCGGGCATGGATTGGCAGCTTGAGGTACTCCCCGCCGCCTGCCGCGTAATTCGGCGAAGCAAAGCCGTCGTCGAGCCAGCCGCTAAACGAATTCAGGGCGATAGCGGTGATGGCGAGAAAGGTCAGGGCTGTGTAGTTCCAGATTGGACGCATACCAGTTATCAGTTTCCAGTTATCAGTTGCCAGTTATCAGTTGTCAGTTATCAGTTAAAGATTAACGGTTGATACGTTTCCGGTTTTGCTGACAACTGTCAACTGATAACTGGAAACTTTGTTTTTATTTTAATACCGCTATCTTCAGCACCTTTTTCTCAGTGCCGCCGTCGTTATATTTCACCACGATCCTGGCGAAATAGATGCCGTTGGCCACGCTTCCAAGGTTCCAGTCATACGTATATTTTTCGTCTGCAGCGAGCGCCCTTTTTTCGTAAAGGACCGGACGTTCGGCAACTGAATAAATCGTCATCTCCATGGTTGCCGTCCTTGTGACATACACCTGGATATGTGCCACTCCTTTGCGCGCAGGATTGGGGTAGCAGAAGGTGCCCTCTTTGAAATTTTCGGCATCCAGGGTACGGTCCAGCGCATAACAGTAAAGGTTACCCTCCATGGTCGCCACGTAGAGTCGGACGTCAGCAACTGCAGGGGAGGAGATGATGTGGCCCTGTACCGTGTCGCGCCAGAGTGTTTTGCCGGTAGCCGCTTCGAGCATGAACAGGTGGCCGTCACCCCAACCGAACACGACCTTGTCGGCCGCGACAATAGGCGACGAGCAGTACCCGAGCGGGACCGCGCTGGTGATTTCGCTCATGCTCCATTGCCGCATACCGCTGGCCGCGTCGAGCGCCAGAAGAGTGAAGCGTGAAAGCGGGGTCATCGCGTTGTCGTTTGAATACCCGCCTTCTTTCCTGATGACATAGACGCGCGAGGAGTCAACGGCAACCGAGGAGGTGCGGATCGCGTCTCCCGAGGGCAGGAATTCGACCGCTGCCGATTTCTTGAGCGGCAGGGAGAGGGGTCCTGCCCAGGCAACGCCCTTTTCTGCCAGATACGCTGCCATGCGCGCTCGCTGTGAGGGCTTCATGCGCCGCAGCTCGGTAAGGAGCGCGGGATCCGTGGCCGGCGCTTGTTGTCCGGCATTTTTGGCAAGCCCGCCGGTCCCGGTCATCTGCCACCGGATAGTTCCGGTCGGCAAGTTCACGGCGTAGATATTCCTGTCGTAATCGCCCGGCGCAAAGTAGACAACGCTGTCAACAATCGCCGGCGAGGATAGGTAAACACCGCCGTCCGTCTGCACTGTCCACGCCACCTTTTTTTCGGCAAGGTTCATGCCGTAAAGCCTCCCGTCATCGGCGCCGATAACCGCCCAGAGTCCTTGCAGCGCGGGTGAGGAGTATGACATCTGCGTAAAATAGACCGACCACGGGTCGCGCATGCCGGTCGGATCGAGCAGGGAGAAACCATTGAGAGGCGGTCCAAGTCCGGTAAGCAGATGGCCGTTTGGCGTGCGGGCGGCAGAGGAGAGCTGGACACCTGCCGGTATCTGCGAAAGCTCACTGCCGGTTTTCGCGTCGAGGATATACAACGCTCCGTCCCGGCTTCCAGTCACCACCGTGCCGTAGGAGACAAGCGGCGACGCGTCGACCCAGCCCGCGGTCTTCTTTTTCCAGCTCATGGCGCCGCTCGCAGCGTTGAACGCATACAGAGTGCTGTCGCGGCAGCCGATATATACCGTGCCGCCGGAAATCGAGGGCGACGATACGATCGGCCCGCCCAGGGTGGCCTGCCATACCGGCACATCCGCCGGGAGTCCGACCGGGGTGGTACAGTATCCGGTGCGCTGCT
>JAFGOU010000319.1 GCA_016926315.1 Chitinispirillaceae bacterium | reverse complement strand
GCCTGCAGCATGCCGACCATGGCCGTTACAATACCGCTATGCTGGATGAAATCAATCTGCTTTTGAAAAACAGAAGGCCGGTCATGGTCAAACCCGACGATAAAACCGGCCTGCACCTCCAGCCCCTTTCTTTGGATGCTTTTCACATCTTCCACCAGATTGCGGTTCCGGTTCTGCTGTTTACCGCACTCGACCAGACACTCCTCATCCGGGGTTTCGATACCCACAAACACCTTAGTAAAGCCGGCCTCGACCATCCGGTCCATAAGATCCGTATCGTCTGCAAGGTTAATGGACGCTTCGGTATAGAAGAGCAAACCCTTTTTGCCTTTCCGCCATTCGATGAGGGCTGGCAGAAGGTCGGCCTTCAGAAACGCTTTGTTTCCGATAAAGTTGTCGTCCACAAAAAAGACCTCGCCACGCCAGCCTAGCGCGTAGAGACTGTCCAGCTCGGAAAGGACCTGTGTTGCTGTTTTTACCCGCACCCGGTGGCCAAGCAGGGCCGTAATATTACAAAAATCGCACTGAAACGGGCAGCCGCGGGAGAACTGGATGCTCATGCTGGCGTATCGCTTTAAATCCATTAGTTCCCATTTTGGCAAGGGCGTTTGCCGCAGGTCCGCGTACTGGTCGGAAGAATAACTCTTCTTCGGATTGCCTGCCGCAAGGTCTTTAAGAAAAAGGGGAAGGGTCAGCTCGGCTTCGTTAAGCACAAAATGGTCGACGGCGGGAAACTGTTCATAATCACTCATGAATAGCGGGCCTCCGGCAACGACAGGCAGCCCTGACTGCTTGCAAAGAGATACAATCCGTTGCGCCGATTCACGTTGAACGATCATGGCGCTGATAAAGGCATAGTCCGCCCAGGCAAGGTCTTTTTTTGTGAGACGCCGCACGTTCGTATCCACCAGCCGTACCGACCATTCCGGCGGCAGCATGGAAGCGACGGTAAGCAGACCCAATGGCGGCAGCGCCGCCCGTTTACCGACGAACTTCAGCGCATGCTTGAAGCTCCAGAAGGTATCAGGAAATTCCGGGTAGACGAGAAGAATGTTCATAGGATAACCTCCAGGGTGTGCCTCCGCGACACGACGATAATTGTTACACCGGCATCAGCGGGCTGAATTCGGGACTGTTTTTCACTTCTTGCCTCGTACGATCCAGATACACCGCGGCATCCGCCCAATGTACCGTCTTGATCCAGGCAGGAGAGAGGAGGACTTTTTTTCCCGACAGCCAATTACCGGTATTCACCACCAGATTGCTGATCGTCCACGTTTCATCATCGACGATAAAATCCTCCACCTGCCCGATTTCACCGTCGGTGGCATGGATACGATAGCCGGTGATTTGCCGCGTGCTGCGCAAATGGGGAGAATCTTCCCGTACCGATTCGGACGGTTCCTGCAATAGCGGCCCTTCATAGAGGGGGTACGGCGTTATTCCAAAGGTCCCGCCATAGGCCCCTTCCCAATATCGCGGCCACTGGTAATAATCATGCAGTTTAACCTCATGCTGGCGATATAACGGCCTCTCCGTATCGATGTCCGGACTGTTGCGGACCTGGACGCAGGTAAGGGTCACCGGAATGGTGCGCGATCTCCAGTCCGGCTTTCCAAGGGCGACGGGCGCAATAAGCACCTTCCGGCCCGACAGCCAGTTTTTTGTTTCAACAACCATATAGCGGATGGCCCAGTCGGCATCATCAAAGTAGCACTCGCTTACCGTTCCCACGTCGCCATCGGTGGCCCTGACCGGATACCCGATCATGCTTTGTAAACTGAATAGCATAGCGCCTCCCGGTAAAAGGTGGAATCATCCTTTTTGATCGAGCCATTCGAGCAGTGCCCTGATACTGCCTGTTGCAAGGGCGATACTGGAATCCGCCGCGCCATAATAAAGGTGGAGGGTGTCTCCATCCGGGGCCACGGTATACCCGCAGGGAAAAACCACTTTGTCCACATCGCCCAGCAGTTCATAGGGCGCTTCGGGACCGAACACCCACTCCTGGCCGCGCTTGATACACTTTTCCGGCGTTTGCAGATCGAACAACGCCAGACCGAGCCGGTAAATGCACCCCGCACCCGTCATTTTTACGCCATGATACATAACGAGCCAGCCCCGGGACGTTTCTAGGGGCGGCGGTGAAAGGCCGATCTTGTTCGCGTCCCACCAGGACCCGCGCCGCGCTTCAAGCATGAGCTTGTGACTGCCCCAGTGCCGCAGGTCGGAAGAATACGATATCCAGATATGCGCTTTCGGACCGTTTACCGGGCGATGGATAAGCGCCCAGTAATCGCCGATCCGATGGGGCAGAAGCGCCGCGTCCTTGTCTTCGGGCGACATGATCTCGCCGTACCGTTCAAAGACGCGGAAATCCTCGGTGAACGCCAGCGAGACCCCGGGACCCTCATGGGTAAAGGCAGTATAGACTATTGCGTATTTTTTCATTTCCGGAACAAAGGTGATCCGCGGATCTTCAATGCCCCACAACTCTTCGGGGAAGCGTTCAGGATCGGGAAGGAGGGTCGGTTCAGGATCGATGGTCCAGCCGTCCACCCCGTTGGGCGACCGGGCCGCGCACAGGTGGGAGTGCCCGCGCCGGTCTTCCACACGGCAGAGGAGCAGCGTGGTCCCGTCGGACAGGAGCGTTGCACCGGGGTTGAACACGGTATTGATCTGATAGGGCCAATCCGCGGCGGTCAAAACAGGGTTTTGCTTATGCCGGTGAAAAAGCTCGGGTTGTTGAATAGTCATGGTGATAGGGGTTCCGCGGGTTGAAGGGTATTTTCAGCCAGCCGCAGCTCCAACAGGGACTGGAGAAAGGCAAGCGTGGATTCAGCTCCCTGGTTCTCGTTAGGACGGTCGGGGTGCAGCCCGTCCCGGCAACCGCCCGTGGTCGGGTCATAGATGGGAATGTTCAAATCGTTGCGTCCAAGGAACCACTCGAAAGCCCTTCGCGCCTCCCGGTGCCAGCGTTTGTCTCCGGAAATGTTATACGCTTCGAGACAGGCGGAAACCATGGCCTGTGCTTCCACCGGCTGCTGATCGAACCGGGAACGTTCACTGTCCTTTTTATAAAAGCCGTTGGACCCGATGGGCACAAAGTGCCCGCCCTCGTTGTCGGCGCGCTGCAGGTCAGCCAGCCAGCCGAGCGACTCAAACCCCGCCTCCATCATGGCCGGGTTCGGTATCCACCGTCCCGACATGATAAGGGCGTGCGAAAGCGCGGCGTTGCAGTAAGTCAATTCGTTTTCGTACCAGCGCCACTCGTCGGTGCGGTTGTTCTGATACATTGCCAGCAGCCGGTTGGCCAGCTCTTCGCGGACCTGGTTTGCCTTCCGGTCTCCGGCAAAACGGCGCAGGTATTCATGCAATCCGATGAGGGAAAAAGCCCACCCCCGCGGACTGGTCGTGTTTACTATTGCAGGAAGGGCCTGCTCGAACATCCATCCTGCCATGTTGTGGAGCGCGGACGACCGGCAGCGGCCGAGCACGGTGCCGAGAGACCACAAGGTCCGGCCGTGGCTGTCGTCTGAAATGCCGTTTTCCAGCCAGTGACGCTGATAATCCATGAAATTGCGGAACCGCCCGGTCCCGGTGTTGAACGCATACCAGACAAAGGCGAGATACCGGGAGCTCAAATCGAGCGCCGCATCGCTGCCGGCCTCCTCCAGAAGGGCGCTGACCATGAGCGCGCGGGCGTTGTCGTCGGTGGTGTACCCCTCCTGGTAATTGGGGATGGTAAAAACGGCATGCTGCAGCATGCCGGTTTCATCGGTCATATGGCGCAGATGGTCGAGTTTGAGGGGTGGCAGTTCTCCGGTGCTCTTGTCAAGTGATTTGGCCGTAAAACCCGGCGCGGTATAGTTACGGCGTTCGACCCTTGCGCGTTCAAAACATTCATGATACTTTTCCGCCACCCGCGACCAGATCATGGTCCGTCCGAACAGATAGGCCTTCTTGCGCATGGCGTGTCGCAGCGCTTCGTTGTCGAGCAGATTGTTCACCGCCGCGGCCAGGGCAGCCGGGTCGCGGAACGGCACCAGCATGCCCCGCTCTTCGGCCAGCATCTCCTCGGCGTACCAGTACGGCGTCGAAACCACCGCCTTGCCGGCGCCCAGGGTATAGGCCAGGGTACCCGAGGTGACCTGTGCGGCATTCAGATAGGGCGTGACGTATAGGTCCGCGGCGCTGATGAATTCGATGAGTTCCGCAAGGTCGACAAAACGATTGTAAAAAATCACCTGGCTTTCCACGCCTTTTTCCTGGGCCAGCCATTGCAGCGACAGCCGGTAGGTTTCACCTTCCTGCAGGAGCACATGCGGATGGGTCGCGCCGAGAATGATATATACCACATTGGAGTGTTCCGCGAGAATGGCGGGCAGGGCGCTCACCACGTTTTCGATCCCCTTGTTTGCCGACAGGAGCCCGAAGCTGAGCAGAACGATCTTTCCCTCGACGCCGAACAGGTCCTTGTGAAAGCTGGGATCGACAAACGGAACATCGGGGATGCCGTGCGGGATAAAGTCTATCTTGTCGCCGGCCACGCCGTAGATCTCCCGCAGAAAGCCGACGGCGCGCTCGCTCATGACCACCAGCCGGTCCGAAAGCGCCGCGATTTCTTTGAGTACGCGCAACTGGTCGGGATTCGGTTCGCTTAGAATGGTGTGCAGTGTGGTGACAATCGGCATGCGCAACTCCTGCAAAAGAGCGACGATGTGGCTGCCCGCCCGCCCGCCGAATATTCCATACTCATGCTGAAGGCAGACAAGGTCGACGTTATTGATATTCAAAAAATC
>JAFGOU010000318.1 GCA_016926315.1 Chitinispirillaceae bacterium | reverse complement strand
CAGCTTGCAGGCGAACCCGTCGGCGTTCGATCCGCTGCCGTCGCAGTTGTTGTGCGAATCGCAGTTGAGAATCAGATTGTCCGATGCGTAATTGCCGTCATTGGGGTTTGAGGTCGCCGACCTGCCGATCTGAATTCCGCTGTCGTCGTTGTACCTGAAAACGCAGTTTTCTATGATGTTGAAACTCCCGCCCGAGGCGGCGGTCGAGTTGCCGCCGATGCGCATACCGTTATCCGGCGAGTTTTCGATGACCAGTCCCTTGAGATGCCAGTAGTTGCCCCGGATATGGATGATGTTATTGCCGCTCTCCAGTCCCGATCCGTCGAGCACCGGCGTTTCTCCCGGGTATGCCCAGATCCGGTAGTGCAAGCCGGCCGAACCGTTTTTATCGAGGCTGATCCTTCCGCCAGTCAGTTTATAGCTCCCGCCGCGGACGTAAATGGTGTCCCCGGGCGAGGCGAGGTCAACGGCAGCGCCGATCGTGGCAAGCGGCGCTGCGCTGGTGCCTGCGGCGCCGTCATTACCGCCGGTCGCCACAAAAAGTTGCCGCGCCTCAAGAGGAAGGACGACAAGCGCGAGGGCAACGACGGATTGGGCGATTGCTGTTCCTGGAAAGCGGCGGGTCATGGAACACTCCGTTTGCCTTCAGCAACAACCGGCCTGACGCCATCGACCGTTTTACGAAGATAGAGGCTTCTCCCCGGGCAGCGATGGTCCGGCGAGCCGGACACCAGCCTGCCTCTGAGGTCATACCAGGCAACAGACACGGTTCCGGCATCGGACAGCACTCGGGAACCCGGCCGCTGCGACACCGCGGCGGTCATTCCCAGCCTGGCAAGCACGAACGCCGGCACTTCGGCGGCGTCATGAAGAACCGACGCCATTTTTTCCTGCGAATAGCCGTAGGTGGTCCACGGGTTCCATCCTTGCGGATCGGCATTGGAGCGATCGAGCGGCAGGATCTTCCAGAGCTGCCTGCCGGAGACGTTCACCTCGGTGCCCGGCGGCGGATTCTGGATATTCTCTCCCCTGTAGCTCAGAAATCCCGGGTCTTCGTCGCTTGTCGGACACCAGTGCGGAATGTTCTTTATCGTTCCGTAGAGCCGCAGCCAGGTTGTATCCTCCTCCGAATTACGCGAAACAAGCGACGCCCAGATCACGTTCTGGAAGTAGTTGTTCTCGACCACCACATTCGCTCCGCACACCGAAGCGATCGCATAGCCATGGTGGTAGGTCCCGTCGCTTTCGAGCTTGGGGAACAACAGGGTGCCGGTTTCCCGGTAATAGTTGTTGAACAGGTGCATCTTGCCGTAACGGTTCCGCGTGGCGCGCTGGGCGACATAGCCGAAAAGATTGTGGTGCACCGTGACCGTCAGGTGTCCCGCGTCGACATCGTTGGTGCAGTCGTGGCCGATCAGCACGGTCTTGGAGTGGTTTTCGAACCGGCAGAAGGAAATGGTGATATACCCTGCGCCGTTTTTTATGTCCAGAGCGCCGTCATTGTTCGCGTCGGAGGTGGCCGCGGCTTCGTTGTTCGGCGATCCGAGCGGCAGGTCGGAAAAGTTGCAGCGGTCCACCCATACGTGATGGAGCTCCTGATAATCAAGGCACAGGCCGTCGTCAGGGCAGTTTTCAAACGAGAGATTGCGGATGATCAGGTTCTGGGAACGGCGCACATAAAATCCGAATCCCCTGATCGTCGCGCCGGCACCCTCCCCTTCGATCGTGCAATTTCTGACGTTATTGACGTTCATCATGGCGCTTGAATAAGTTATCACGCCCCTGATCCGGATGACAAGCGGATCAGGCTTATAGTCTTTTTTACTCTGGATCGCCGTGTTCAGTTCCGCCGCGGTCGTGACCGTCACCACGCTCCCGCCCGCGCCGCCCGTGGTGGTCTGGACCGTTGTGCCGGCGATGCCGTTGTCGCCAGGAACGTCGGCCCAGCCGATGGCCGTAGCGAAGGGATCGGCGGCATGAGACGCGACCAGCATGCCTAAAAGCAGGGCGGTGATGAGTGCCGATGATCGAAGGTTCATGGAGCGCCCCTTACCTGATCCCGTGCATCGCGAGCCGGACGCCGGTCCGGTCCCTGACGACCAACGCGCCCGAACCGCGCGATTTGTCGATTGACGTTCCGGCCAGCCGCGTTCCCCTGATGGTATAAACGGTTGCCTTGCCGGAGAGCGCGGAAGCGACCTGCGCGCTTCTGACACGAGGCGCCGGAGCCGCAACGCCCGTCCCGTTGAGCTTGCCCACGCCCGCCCATGCCAAAACGGTTTCCTTTACCTGCGCGGCGGGTTGAAGCTGCGCGGTGTAGGTGTAGGGGGGCGTAAAGGTGCAGGTCGACGTCGTTGGCTGGTTTCCTTTGCAGTTGGTGAAAATATTGTCCTTCACGTCCCAGCAACCGGTGGTTCCGCTGTAATAGGCGCCGACCGGTCCCCACTGGATTTTGGTTTTGGAATCGACCGCACCGGATCCAACGTTTTCAAAGACGTTGCCCTCGACACGGAGTTTTGCGTTCATGCGCGAATTGACCGCGCTGTGATCGATCGTGGCGAAATAGTTGTTGAAAACATGGCCGGTCCCGCCGCGATAACTGGGAACCCGCTCCCACAGTTTGTAAAAATGGTTGTGATGGAAGGTGATCTTCCGGTCGGAGTCGTCGCTGTCGGAACTGCCGACCAGCATCGCCTTGAACGAGTCGTGGATCTTGTTCCATGAAATGGTGATATTGGCGCTTTCGTCGGTCATATCGATGAGCCCGTCGTACCAATCCACGTCGCCACCGGATATGTCACCTACGGTATCGACCTTGCCGTCGCCGTTCAGATCGCCGATCGCGTTGTAGATGTCGCAATGGTCGATCCAGATGTTCCTGCCGCCGGAGATGGAGATGATGTCCTTGCCTTTGGCCGCATGGTGGATTTTAAGGTTGCGGATGAGAATGTTGCTGCCGGAGGAGATGGAGAGCGTGGTGCCGGTCAACTCGCCGGAGGTGCCGATGCCGATGATTGTCTTGTTGGAGGCGATGCTCACCGAGGCGTTGTCGATTTTCCCGGTGACCTGGATGATGAGCTTTTCGGAGCTCTGACAATTGGTCTTGAAGGATGAAGCGCTGTTCACCTGAACGGTCCTGCCTCCTGTTCCACCGGTGACGCCTGCGGCAAAACCGATGAGGGAGAAATCTGGGGAGCTGAAAGTCGGTGCGCAAAGTGCCAGCACTGTAATGAATAAAAAGGGTCGTTTCATAAAGCCTCTCTTTGCTGTTGATGATTAAAAGTACCGCGCCAAGCTATTCATTTCTATAATTTTCTCCACGGTTTTCTATAGGTCTAGTGAACGGATAAAATCGCATTTTCTACGATTTTAATAAAATATAAGCAACTTTTTGCCACTTTGCCAAAATATTTGAATTTATACTCATATTACCAGTGAACACTTTAGTGTTGAATTATCCAAGTTTTACCGCCTGCCTGATTCCGGTGAACAGCCATCCCCAAAACCACGTCCCCACCCCTGTCTGCCGCCATTTTGTTTACGAAAGTAAACAATTTCCATAAAACGAGCATAAATTGTATCTGACGGTTGAGCAACTGTATCTATATTATTTGAGCCGATAGAGCCGGAGAATTGTTATGGAATGGTTCCACGGCATAAGAGTCTGAAGTTCACCTTCATGAATCGCAAAGGAGAGATCCATGGTGCGGCAACAAGCAATGCTCCCGATGATCACCCTTGTCCTGGCAATCAGCCTCTCCGCCCAGACCGCTCCCCGTCAAACCGTCCCCTTCAGCGATTCATGGAAATTCTACCGGGGCGACGCTTCCGGCGCCAACCAGGCCTCCTTTTCCGACAACGCCTGGGAAACCGTCTGCCTTCCCCATTCCGCCCGGATCGAATCGGCAAAAACCCACACGAACTGGAACTACTACCAGGGATACTGCTGGTATCGCAAATCATTCACGCCCCCCGCGTCCTTCCAGGGAAAAAAAGTTTTTTTGGAAATCGAGGCCGGCATGCAGACCACGCAGGTATGGATAAACGGCACGTCAAAACTCACCTACGGCGGCGGTTACAGCCCGTTCACCATCGATATCACCGGCGACCTGCTCTACAGCCAGACCAACGTCATCGCCATGCGGCTCAACAACGCGGCTGATCCGAACGTTCCGCCGGGTGCGGAACAGCGTGATTTCTACTACTACGGCGGCCTGTACCGTTACGTCAATCTGCATGTCGTGGATTCCCTGCATATCACCGATGCGGTCTACGCCAATCTTCCCGCAAACGGCGGCGTTTTCGTCACCTACCCCACGGTCAACACATCCACTGCCTCGGTCCGCGTCCAGACGCATATAAAAAACGAGTCTGCTTCCTCAAAGTCCGTGGCGCTCGCCACGACGCTTATCGACCCTTCCGGCAACGATGTGCAGACCCTCACTGCCACAAAAACCTTCGCCGCCGGCGCAAACGACACCTTTGTGCAGATCTTTGCCGTTACCGGCCCCCGCCTCTGGAGCCCGCAGACGCCGAACCTCTACACCGTTCGTTCCCGCGTCTCCGACAACACCCGCCTTGCCGACGAACAGCGGACCACCATCGGTATCCGTCACCTGACCTTTTCCCGCAACAACGGTTTTCAGATCAACGGCTCCCGGATGAAAAGCAAGGGCATGAACCGCCACCAGGACTACGGCGCCATCGGCGGTGCGGTCCCGGTGTCGGGACACTACCGTGATGCGCTCCGCATGAAGGAGGCCGGCATCAACTTCATCCGTCTCTCCCATTATATCCAGCACCCCTCATTCCTCGACGCGTGCGACAAGCTCGGCATCACGGTTCAGGCGTGCATGCCGGGATGGCAGGTGGAGACCTACTCGAACGCGACCTGGGTTGCCAATGCCGAACGGGACCTGCGTACCATGATCCGCTACTACCGCAACCACCCCTGCGTCATCATGTGGGAGGCGGTGCACAACGAAAGCTCCCCGCCCGCCACCTTCTCAAACCGGATGCAGGCCGCGGCCCACCAGGAGTTTCCCGGCAACCAGATGTTCACCTGCGGCCAGGAGACAGGCGACATCATGGACATCTATCAAGCCGCGGTACAGCAGGGCGGACGCACCGCGCGTTCAAGCGGAAAGCCGCAGGCGATTTCCGAATACGGTCACTGGGAATGGGGCGGCTTTACCGTCGGCGGCACATCGAGCAACCAGCCGCGCTCCATCGGCGAAGCGGGCATGCTGACCCTTGCCGGCAACCACGCTTCGGCCATGAGCCAGGACCACGCGCTGTCGTGGCTTTCGGTGGATGCGCTCTGGGTGTACAACGAAACGTTCGGTTTTACGCAGTACAACAACTCCCTGTGCGGCGGCGGCATTGTCGACGTGTTCCGCATCCCGAAGTTCAGTTACTACTTCTACCAGGCCCAGCGCGATACGGCGGTGCTGCGCATTCCCGGTACCACGCTCAATTCCGGGCCTATGGTGTATATCGCTAATTTTTATACGTCAACTTCACCGACCACGGTACGCGTATTCAGCAACTGTTCCCAGGTACGTCTCTCCCGTAACGGCACGGTTGTGGCGACCCAGTCGCCCGGCACCCTCGCCAACATCGACCATCCGCCCTTCACGTTCAACCTCGGGACGTTCCAGTCCGGCACCCTCCTTGCCGAAGGGCTTATCGGCGGGGTCGTGCGGGCGACGCACCAGGTACGCACCCCTGGGGCGGCGGCCCGGGTTGCGATTACCATCGACACCGCGAACCTGTCGCCGGTAGCCGATGGCGCCGACCTGGCGCTCGTGTACGCTTCGATCGTCGACGCCAACGGTACCGTCATTCCAAACGCCACCAACGCGGTGACCTTTTCGGTGAGCGGGCCGGGAGCGATCATCAGCGGCGACGGCAATCCGACCACCGCGGTCGCGGGCATCGCGGCCGCGTACGTGCAGACACGCCTCTCCACGCCGGGACTCATCACCGTGACCGCCGCGGCAACGGGATTGACATCCGGTAGCTCCACCGTGCGCTCGGTACCCATGCCTGAAAATCCCTTTACCGCTGTTTCCAGGCCGGCCGTCACGATACCACCGGCCGGGCGGGGGCAGCCTGTGATCGTTCTTCGCGGCCGCGTGCTTTCGCTCAGGGAAGGCAT
>JAFGOU010000317.1 GCA_016926315.1 Chitinispirillaceae bacterium | reverse complement strand
CGGCGCGCCGAACGATCGGGAGACCTTTGGCGGCGTGACCGCCCCGGCCATCGCGTCATCACAGGGAGGATGTTTTCCCTCTCCGCTCATGATTACCCTTTCATGTAACGGCGCCCCGATCGTGTTTACCATGGACGGATCGCTGCCCGGGGCCGCGGCAACCCCCTACTCGTCACCGATTGCGATCGACCGCACCACGGTCATCAGGTTCAGGGGGGCTGCTGCGGGAAGCATACCGGGAATGGTTGAGACCAACACCTACATCATCGGCGATGACTGCAGGCTTCCCGTGTTTTCCCTGTCCGTCGATCCGGGCACGCTCTTTGACCATGACACCGGCATATACATGAAGGGACCGCTTGCCGGCACCGCTGCCCCTTATTTCGGCGCGAACTTCTGGCTCGACAAAGAGGTTCCGGTTCACCTCGAATTTTTCGAACCCGGGGGCACCCCTGGGTTTGAAGCGGACGTCGGGCTCAAGATCTTCGGCAATTACAGCCGTCAATTCCCGAAAAAATCGCTGGCACTGTTTTTTCGGAAACAATACGGGCAGGGATCGCTCTCCTACCGGTTTTTCCCGGATTATCCCGATCTGCGGACCTTCGAGTCGTTCATCCTTCGCAACAACGGCAGCAACATGAAGGGCGCGCTGTTCGAGGACGCTCTTGCAGGCCGCCTGGTCGCGGAACTTGGTCTCGATTTTCAGAAATATCGTCCCGCGGTGGTCTACATCAACGGAGCGTACTGGGGCATCATGAATCTGCGCGAAAAACTGAACTCCCACTATCTCACCACCAACTACGGGTATCCGCCCGAGCAGGTCGATTTCATCAAAGCGTACGGCGAACTGGAGTCCGGCGATAAAAACCATTACGAAGAGATGCTGATGTATATGCGCGTCTATGACATTGCGCTCCCCGAACGCTACGCCCATGTCGCCACGCAGATGGATATCGACAATTATATCAATTACGTGACTGCGGAGGTGTACTTCGCCAATACCGACTGGCCGGCGAACAACAACGGCTGGTGGCGACCTCGAACCGCCATGGGAAAATGGCGCTGGATCCTGTATGACGTCGACGGCGGGTTCGGCTCCTGGGGGCAGCCTTACGACACCAACATGCTCGCCTTTGCCACTGCGACGGACGGACCCGATTGGCCCAATCCGCCCTGGTCGACGGTGCTGCTCCGCACGCTTCTGAAAAACGACGATTTCAAGCGTCGTTTTATCAACCGGGCCGCCACGCTGCTTTCGATCCATTTTGAGACGGCTGCCGTCAATACGCACATCGATCGCTTGGCCGCGGCCATTCAGGGCGAAATCCCCCGCGAATGCGTCCGATGGGAAAAAACCGAGTCACAGTGGGCATCGAGCGTGAACAGGCTGAAGGAGTGGGCGAGATACCGGCCGGACGGTATGAGGAAAACCTACGTTGCGTTCTTTTCGCTCGGCGGTACGGCGCTTTTGGACCTTGCGGTCAGCGGGAATGGGACCATCGGGATCGACGGCATCACCCCCGGCTCTTTTCCGTTCCGCGGTACGTACTTCAAGGGCAATCCGGTCAAGCTGACGGCCGTGCCGGGAAACGGTGCCTTCAAGCAGTGGAGCGACGGCGTTACCGGACTGGAGAGAATGGTTGACCTGACCGGAGACCTGTCGCTGGAGGCGGTTTTCGAATAACCGGTCCGGTTCGCTCCTGCTATTCGTGCCGGATGCCGCTGCGGTGAACCGGCTGATTAAAAATGAGGAGGCGACTGCTACGCCGCGATCCTCTGTCTGCCGTATACCGGACGCTGACGGCCCGGATGTTCCCGCTCCCGGGGATGCCTCTGACGAGAACGCGAATGACGCTGCGGTTCGGGATGGGTTCCCGGTTCAAACCCCGGGAAGGTCCTGAGCTCACATTTTTTTCCGATGGTCTGCTCAATGGCGCGGAAGTACCGGTCTTCGTCGCTTGAGACAAAGGTCACGGCGGTACCGCTCGCTTCTGCGCGGCCGGTCCTGCCGATCCGGTGCACATAGTCTTCCGGCGCCATGGGGGTGTCATAGTTGATCACGTAAGAGATGCCGTCGACGTCGATCCCGCGCGCGGCAATGTCGGTCGCCACAAGCACGTTGAAATCGCGGCGTTTGAAGCCCGCCATAACCTGTTCGCGCTGCGATTGCAGGCGGTCTGAATGGATCGCCTCGGCAATGATGCCGCGCCGCTGGAGCTGGCGGGCGATCTGGTTGACGCCCAGTTTGGTGCGCGAGAAAACAAGGACGGTTTCGGCGGGAAGCCGCTTGAGAATGACCGAAAGCAGGTCGATCTTCGCGTGGCGGTCGATCCGGTAAAAATAGTGTAGTACGGTGTTCACCGGCTTGTTGGTCTGGCCCACGATGATTTTGACCGGGTCGCGCTGGATCGAAGCGATCAGTGACTGCACTTCGTCGGACATGGTGGCGGAAAAAAGCAGGGTCTGGCGGTCACGTTTGATGCGGCCGATGATATTCTGCACGTCTTCGGCAAACCCCATATCGAACATCCTGTCCGCTTCGTCAACGACAAGGTATTCAACCGCCGAGAGGTTGGCGGTATTGCCCCGGAGGTGGTCGAGCAGCCGGCCGGGCGTCGCGATGATCACGTCGGCGCATTTCATGCCCTGCACCTGCGGTGACTGGAATACACCGCCATACACGGCAATGGACTGGATGGAGGTAAACGCCCCGTAGCAGAGGACCGACGCTTCGATCTGCTGGGCGAGTTCCCGTGTGGGGGTAATGATGAGCGCACGGGGAAGGTTCTTGCCTTCAGGCGCGCTATCGCGCTGCAGGCGGTCGAGCATGGGGAGGACGAACGCGGCGGTCTTGCCGGTGCCGGTGGGCGCGCAGGCCATGACGTCACGGCCTGCCATAACCTCCGGTATGGCCTGTTTTTGAATCGGGGTCGGAACGGTATACCCGGACCCCTCGACTGCCTTAAGGACGGCCGGTGACAGGCCGAGCTGGGAAAAACTCATAAAAAAACCTCGTGCCGCATCGCCGGGTTCACCGGTTCCGGCTACCCGGAAGGGAATGCCGGCGGCGGCCAGTGAAAAAAGTGGGTGACTCGCTGCGAACGGATGAGTATGAGCAGGAAGGTAACAAAAAGGAAACGCTTATGTTTTCCGGACTGCCTGGACTGATATGCATCGAAGAGCGGGTCTCTTCTCCATTCCCGGCCCGTTTTGGCCGGGAGGGAATTAATGGTTACATTGTAATATACATCATTTGCACTTGAAAAGTCAATGATTACTTGTCCGGCACCACCCGAACCGCGCCCTTGTCGGCCGAAGCGGCAAAGCAGGCGTATGCCCGGAGCGATTCGGAAATCGCACGCAGGCGAGCCGGTTTGAACGCCTTGGCGCCTTTCGCCTGTTCCGCAACCCTGCGCCGTTCCAGCTCTTTTTCATCAACCGCGAGGTGTATGCGGCGAGCCGGGATGTCTATTTCGATAACGTCGCCATCGCGTACCAGCCCGATCGTCCCGCCCGAAGCAGCTTCGGGCGACACATGGCCGATCGAAAGCCCTGCCGTTCCCCCGGAAAACCGGCCGTCGGTGACGAGTGCGCACGCCTTGTCCAGCCGGCGCGACTTGATGTACGAGGTGGGGTAGAGCATCTCCTGCATGCCGGGACCGCCGCGCGGCCCTTCATAGCGGATCACGATCACCTCGCCGGACTGCACGGCGTTTAATATGCCCTCGCAGGCGAGCTCCTGCGAATCAAACACCCGCGCCCTGCCGCTGAAGGTGAATATGCTCGTATCCACTCCCGCGGTTTTGACGATACCGCCGTTTT
>JAFGOU010000316.1 GCA_016926315.1 Chitinispirillaceae bacterium | reverse complement strand
ACCGAGGGTGACGACAGTTTGCCGTAGTCGCGCAAAACCTCGCGGGAGACCGCGCAGGCGTCGTCGCTCAGGCCGAGCACATCGGCAATGCCCGAAAGGATTTTTTCGCCTCCCGGATGGAGCGCCCAGTGTCTGACGGACTCCACGGAACTTTTGTTGTCGAGCAGAAACGAACGGATGAAGGCGGGCGCGATTTCCCGCATGATCTTCGGCAGTTGCAGCGAGAGACGGTTGTGGAGCGCGCCGTTTTTGTGCACGAACCTTACCTCGTCGCGGAAACGGGGCTCGAACCGGGCCGCGCGGCCGATGATGGCAAGTCCCGCCGGCCGGTCCCAGATAACCGCGGCGGCCGCGCCGTCGCCGAAAATGGCGTTTGAAACGAGCAGGCTCGGATCGTTGTCCATCTGATAGGTGGCGCTGCAGATCTCAACGGCAATGCACAGCACCGCTTTGCCGCCATGGCGCGCCATGAGCGCCTCGCCCATCTGGAGGTTGGGAAGCGCACCGCCGCAGCCCGCGCCTACGAGATCGTAGGCCTCGGTATCCGGCGCGAGGTCCATACGTTCGATGAGGTAGGTTGACAAACCGGGGCAGATATACCCGGTGCAGGTATTGACGATGATCGCGGCGACTTCTTCGACTCCGGTTCCCGCGCGGTCGAGGGCTTTTCGGGCCGCGCTTTCGCCCAGGTCGATCGCGAACCGGGTAAAGCGCCCGATGCGGCGGTCGGGACTCTCGGATTTGAGGAGCGGAAGGTCGGCGGTCGAATCCACGGCGATATGGCGCTTGAGGATGCTTTCGTGCTGAAGGAACCGGCGGACCAGTTCAAGGCTGCGGGGTTTCAGCTCGCCTGAGTAATGGCGTTCGATAAGCCGGAGCGCCTCTGCCTGCGAAACTGCCGTTTCCGGCGCGGCAACGCCGATGGAAGCGATCCTGACCCTGGAGGAGGTGTGCGGCATGGGTAAAATCTTTTCGTTGGAGATGGTCTGGAAAATATATTACCGGTCCGGACCGGTCGGCATACCCGGCTGAAAATAGAATGGAATCCCATGGACGAACAGACGCTGTTTGAGCGGGTGAGAAAAGCGACCGCCGAGGTGCTGCGGATCGACGTGGAAAAGATCACCATGGAAAGCCGACTCCGCGAGGACCTCGGGGCGGATTCACTCGATCTGGTATCGCTGCTCATGATGCTCGACGAAGAACTCGGCACCACGCTTCCCGACGAGCGGGAGGAGAAGATCACGACCGTTGGCGACGCGGTGCGGTTTGTCAATAAACACCTCAACGCGGCGGCCTGAGCGCCATGAAACGCCGCGTCGTGATCACCGGGATCGGCATCGTGGCGCCGGGAAGCCCTGATCGCGACGCCTTCTGGAACAATGCGCTCGCCCTTACCACCGTGGTCGCGCCTGTTCCCCCGCACTGGTCGCTCTATTTCAATCCCGTTTCAACCGTATGGGCGCCGCTTCCGGAAATCGACTGGGCCCGCTACCCGCTGTCGCGCGTGGAGGTGATGCAGCTCGATATGACGGCAAAACTTGCGGTCGCCGCGTCGTGGCAGGCGCTCAGCCAGGCGGGTCTGGACCCGGCCGTTGCCGATGAAAAAAGAAATGCTTTTGCGCTCAAAGGGGTTGAGGCGGCCCGGAGTGCCGTGTACCTGGGAACCGGCATGGGCGGGGTCTGCAGTTTTGCGTCAAACGAGGGCCATCAGCTCTACGCACCGCTGCAGCAGGCGCTCCGGCGCGACACCATGCCGCCGGTTCCGGTATTCCCCTTTGTCCGTTGTGCGCCGCGGTTCAGCCCCTTTGCCGTGTCCATGTCCATGCCCAACGGCGCGTCGGCCGCGCTTGGTATCAAGTACTCCATGACCGGGGTCAACCGTACCATCGGCGGCGCGTGCGCCGCCGGCACCATGGCAGTAGGAGAGGCGTTTGAGGCGATCGCCCGGGGAGAAGGCGACCTGGTCCTTGCGGGCGGGGTCGAATACCTTGCCGACGACTACGGCGGCGTTTTCCGCGCGTTCGATATCGCCCGTACGCTGGTGAGCACGGGCGAGGATGGGGCGACCGTCAAGGGGCCGTTTGATCGTAACCGCAGCGGATTTTTGTTCGCCGAAGGGGGGTGCGGCGTGCTTGTGCTCGAAGAACGCGGGCATGCGCTGAATCGCGGGGCCGCGCCGATCGCGGAAATTCTGGGATACGCCGAAACGTTCGACGCCCACAGCGCCATGGCTATCGACCCTTCGGCGCAGCAGATTGAACGGATGCTCGCCGGACTCATGGACAAGGCAGGTATTTCCCCGTCTGCCGTCGATTACATCAACACCCACGGCACCGGAACCGTCGTCAACGACGACATCGAGGCCGGGGTCATCGCCCGCCTTTTTGGAAAACGTCCGGTGGTCAACGCGACAAAGTCGCTTATCGGCCATACCGTGGGTGCGGCAGGCGCGATCGAGGCCGCGGTGACCGCGCTTACCCTTCGCGATCAGAAGGTCCACGGCTGCGCGAACCTCTGCGATCCGGTCGCCGACCTGCATTTTGTTTTCGCCGCGAAGGACGTTGCGGTCACGAACGCGATCTCCCACTCATTCGCCTTTGGGGGGCACAACGCGGCGCTGCTTCTGTCAAGGGTGGAATAACTGCGCGGTCACTTCCAGTGACCGCCGTCAAGAAGCCCTGTGTCAAGCTCCGCGGCCTCTGCAAGAAGGCCCTGTCGCCAGGGTTCGTCGAGTGTCACCGACCGTTCCCGCCACTCCCCGCAGTAATCGCAGTCAACGCATGACGCGGGGGAGCAGCCGCGGCCCCTGATTCCCTCGAGAAATCCGTCGAGTTTTTTGTTGTCGATATACACCGGAGCGGTTTCACGGGAGTAATCGATGCTCGTGACCGCACCGGCATAGGCGGCCACCGCGGCAAGGCTTTGGGGCCGCGCGACCCAGGGACGGGCCATGGCAAAGAGCGTGCGGAGTTTTACCCTGAGCGGCGTGGCGCGTTTGTCGGGCGTAAACGCAACCGGTCCGACCAGTTCCCAGAGGTTGCCGTCGAACGACCGTCCGGCGTATGCCGCAACCCGCCGCAGCAGCAGGTCGGCCGGACAGCTCCGTTCCACCAGCTTGAACCAGGAGTACCCGATCGCCTCGTATATATGAAGGTCCTCGGGCCTGATCCAGATCGATTTGATGAAGTAGTCGGGCTGCCGCAGCCTGAGGGCCGAACACTGGAGAAAACAGTAGTCGAGGCAGAAGCCGCCGTGCGGCGCGTTTTTATGCGAACTTGAGGAGAGCAGGTCCATGTGCGTGTGCTCGTAGACGCATGAAGGGATGCACGCGGCATTGGCGATGAGCTGCAGGTCGCAGGAGACGGCCGAGCGTATCGCTTTGAGGGTTGTAAAGTCGCGGTTGCAGGCGATCGCGCTGATGCAGAGCGCGTCGGCCCCGAGCTCCTCCCAGCGCCGCGCCTTTTCCGGCGTGTCGATCTGCGCGAAAACCCCGGCCTTGACCCTGAACTGCGGATACTGTAACTTGACAAGGCGCAGAAGGTAGGGCAGGGAGACCGTGAGCCAGGGAATACCGAGGGCGGAAAGCGCGTCGAGGGTCGCCCTGATGCGGCGCTGGCCCTGGCGTGACTGCTCCATGCCGTAGAGCGACGCTGCGTTCAGAAGGTAGTTGAAGGCAATACCGCGCTCCCTGCATTCGGCGACCGTCGCGGCAAGCGTCTCTCGCGACGCGCGGCGCAGGGTGTAGGAGCTCCTGCCGCCGCCGATCCAGCCGTTCTCGATGCGGCCGTAAACTTCCGCCACCGGGGGAAAGGCCGAAAGCTGTTCGACAAGACCGGGAGCGAAGGTGCAGGGGACGCTGAGTTTCATGGTTAATGAAGAATACTTCCCGTTGTGTCGTTTGTGCAAGGACGCGGATGCCTTCCCGCGGCCCGGGCCCGAACAATAAGGGGCTGATAATAGGCGATGTTAGAATGTATGAACAGCGGAAGGCGCCCATCATGATTGGTGTCCGGTTACTTCAACCGCCCCCGAACGAACACCGAAGATACCCGTATGGTAATGCCGGGGATCAAGTATATTACCCCTCCCGGGCGCCAGCCCGCACATTCATCGAACATCGAAAGTCCGTTTATGGAAAAAATAAAAATCCTCCTGGTTGAAGATGATGACGCCACGCGCTTTGGCTATGAACGTTCCCTTTCGGGAGCGGGATATTCGGTTGCTACCGCGCAGAATTTGAAACAGGGCCGCAGTGTCGTGCAAAACGACACGTTTGATGCGGTGCTTCTTGATTTCAAGTTGCCCGACGGCAATGCGCTCGACTGGATTCCGGAATTAAAAGCGGCGTATCCCAATCTTCCGGTGATCGTCATCACCGGAAAAAACGACGTGCCCACGGCCGTCGCGGCCATGAAATCCGGGGCGGAAAATTTTCTTATAAAGCCCGTTGAAATCGAAAACCTGGAAGCGTGCCTGGAACGGGCGATAGAGGTGGGGGCCCTGCGGCGACGCGATTCGGTCAGGCGCCGCCTAACACAGAACGCCGCGCCATTTTTCGGGTCAAGCGGTGAAATCTCCGCCTTGCTCGACCATATACGGGTCGCCGCTGAAAGCGATACCCCGCTGCTCATCCAGGGAGAAACCGGCACGGGCAAAGGCGTTCTGGCACGATGGATCCACGAACATAGCGGCCGGAAAACCGAACCGTTCGTTGAACTCAACTGTTCCTGCCTCAAAGGCGACCTGCTGCGCAGCGAACTGTACGGCCACACCAAGGGGTCATTCACCTCGGCGGTTGCCGACCGTGAAGGACTCATTGAAATGGCGGACAAGGGGACCCTGTTCCTCGATGAGATCGGCGACATGGACCTTTCGGTACAGACCCAGCTCTTAAAGACGATTGAAGAGAAAACCTATCGCCGTATCGGCGAAAACAGGGTCAGGCAGAGCGATTTCAGGCTCATGTGCGCGTCGAACAAGGACCTGCTCGGGGAGACGGAGAAAGGCACATTCAGAAAAGACCTGTACTACCGGATTCATATTTTCCCGATTGCCGTTCCGGCGCTCCGGTCGCGCAGGGAGGACATCGGACCGCTCGCGGAAAACCTTCTCAGGGAGTTCGGCTATACGCGGTTGCCGTTGCGCAAAGAGGTGGTCACCCTGCTGCAGGAGTATGCCTGGCCCGGCAATATCCGAGAACTCAAGAACATGCTGGAACGGGCGCAGCTTCTGGCGCAGGGTGCCGAACTGGTTCCCGGTCATTTCCCTGGTCTTGACAGGGGAGTAGCCGGCCAGGCTCCGGATGATGCGATGCTACCCCTCGATGAAGTGGAAAAACAGCACCTTGTCAAGGTCGTGGCGGCGTGTAAGGGCGACAAGAACAAGGCGAGCAAGCTGCTCGGCATATCCCTGGCTTCACTGTACCGCAAGCTCGGAAAGCATCCCGTTCCTGATTCAATATAGCAGGGTCTGTCGGAGCCTCTCCCGATTGTTTTCCTGGTGTATTAACGGTCTCAAAATTGTCAGCACATGATTGTGGAAAGGGTATTGTCATTTCGACCCTTCGACAGCTCAGGGTGACAGCTCAGGACAGGAGAGAAATCTCTTTACCGTAATGAGATTTCTCTCCTGTCCTGAGCCTGTCGAAGGGTCACTGCGTTCGTCGAAATGACAGGTATGGTGTAGCTCGCGCATACCATTATGAAACCGTTAATAAGGGGTCGTATTTTGAAGCCCGGAAAGATACTTCAGATTTTCACGCTGCGATTCGATCAAAAAGGTGAATAGCGCGGTGATTGATTTGTGACTGGATGGTTTCGACAGTTTTTCATAGAGAAGAACCGTTTTGTTCTCGCGCCAGCAGGCTAGATTGATAGCATCTTCCAGCGTCAACAGCGGCGTGGACTCCAGATCCATACTATAGCGGGAAAGTGAATTGTTGCCTGTCTTTTTAGAAGGCGTATAGGAAACCGCGGGAGTGGCCCGGTTTATTTTTAATTGTTGCAGGGTCACCATTTTTCGGCAGGCGAGTTGCAGAAACAGTTGCTTTTGTTCGCCAAGCGGTGCGAGCGAGGCCGCATTTTCATACATTTCCGCGTCGTTTATGGTATAGTGGCAGGCAAATTCAATATATGCCCTTAATATGTCCCCTTCGCTGGTAGGAACCGTCGCCTGATGGATTCCGTTAAAGTGAACATACTGCCTGCTGGTTTGCGATTCCATAGTAAGCACCATTGAGATCCCCCCCCGGTGGATGTGTCTGTTACTGCTGCAAGGCACCCAATAACATTGTTCCGGCGCAACGCAGAAGTATAGCAAAAAATGAAGCAAATGGTGTGCCTGGGGCGCAGGTCAGACATTAACGGCGTATCACGGTATGGGACACTGTAAAAAATGCTGTCCGAAAAGTCCCCCTGCTGACGTCATACCGGCCTGCCTTCGCGAAGCCGCTACGGCGAAGGCAGGCCGGAATGACGAATGTCAAAATTCAGGGGTTTCCGGACGGGCACTAAATACATTAATGGTCGACCATACCCCCTGATCGGCGTTAGAAACGGTCGCCAGGTCAGGGACTCTATGGTTAGCCAGTGTCCATGGAAGTTTCAGCGGGCCACGATTAGTTCCAGCGGAACCTGTCAATAAAAATGAGACATATTTTGTGATGTTTAGCTCACACTCGTTTCAACCAGTTCTTTGCTGCTCGGTT
>JAFGOU010000315.1 GCA_016926315.1 Chitinispirillaceae bacterium | reverse complement strand
GTCAACGCTCCAGTAGCGGAAAAGATGGCGTCCTTCCTGCGTCAGGGCGATCGGCTGCGCCGTGGCCGCGACGGCCGAGTCATTGATGCGGTACTGCTGACGGCCCACACCGGATCCTTCATCCCGGGCCGACAAGGTGATGCGGGTTTCAGCCGTTATATACAGGACCCCGCTTTTCTGGAACAGGGGACCGGTGATCGAATAGCTGCTTTTCGGCGGCCGGGCGTCCATATGCGCCGATGCGCGGTGTTTCCGGCTCACATTGCCGGCCTTGTCGGTCACCCGCACTTCGATTGCGCATTTTTTAAGCTGTGGAGAAAAACGGAACGGTGACGTATAGGGTATGAAATCGGCGTTTTCAATGGCGTATTCAATTTTTCCGATGCCGCTTTTATCATCGCTGGCCGCTATGGTAACGACGGTCCGCGGGGAGATATACTCCTGTCCGTCACTGCCGGTATAACGGTCGCCGTCGAACGAAATCACGGGAACCGGGGGAATATCGTCGATGATAAAGGTCCGTGAACGGGGTTGTTCCTCATTACCGGCATTATCGATTGCATGGTAATAAATCGTATGCAAACCGTCTTTGAGCTCCCGAAGGGGAACCGGCTTTTTGTAAACGTCAAATTTTTTATCGTTATTAAACCGGTAACGTATCTCCCTGATACCCGATACGGTATCGACACCGGCAAATGAGACGCTCTGTGAGCGGGAAAAAACGGTATCCCTTTCATCGGTCCGCCCATTGAACACCAGCGAGGTGACCGGCGGGGTCGCGTCGATCGAAAAGGTCTGGTAGTCTGGGGCAGAGGAATTGCCGACCCGGTCGACCGCATAGAAAGCGATACGGTAAACCCCTTCCTTGTCGAAGAGGACCGGCTTCAGGGCGGTTTCGAAAGGACCGTTATTGACGGAATAAAAGAGGGAATCGATTCCGGAAAGCCGGTCTTTTCCAGAGAAGGCGACCATGACTTTTTTCGCATAGCAGAGAGGACGTGACGTGATTGACCGCGGGGCGTCGGGAGCGCCCGAGGTATCGGTGGGAAAGGCTGCAGTTTTTTCACCGGTGACGGCCACGTGACATTCCGGCGCTTCGCCGTCGGCGACAAATCGCAGTTTTACCGAATCTCCGGTAAGGTAGTTCTTCCATCGGATAAACTGCGAACCGGAAATGTCAAGCCTGATACCGGAATGCGCTCCGGTGGAATCGTTTTCCTTCGTAAGCAGATAGGACGGGGCGTTCTTATCCGCCGATTCCGCAAGACGCACCCATACCGGTTTTTCGAGCGGCCAGAACACTTTGTTCCGTACAGGATCAAGGTATGCTTTTTTCGGGTGTGAACGCTGAGTGGCTGTTTGATCGGCGTTGGCTGCCAGGGAACAAAACAGCGCAAAAAGGGCGATCAGGGCAATTTTCTGCATGACACCTCCAGAGCAGTGTGGCGGAAACCGGCGCAATTTTTAAAAGTATGTTGAAATATATATAGTGTTAAAAGCAAATGCTTCGTTCACCGGGAAAAGTTATTTTCCTACCATGGGAACCGGTGCAATCCACGCAATTTTACCGAAAAACGCAGAGGGTATTGAGCCTTGCATGGCGGTTCGGAACGCCGGTTACAAGGCGGAAAACCGTGCGACACCGTAACGGTCGCCCGCTCGATTCGTTGGGCCTCGGCTGCTGGCCTTTGGGCGGTGATGACTGGGGGGAACAGGACGACACCCAGTCGCTGTCAACGATCCGCAGGGCCCTGGAACTCGGCGTTACCCATTTCGATACCGCACAGGTATACGGCAGGGGACATGGCGAAGCGATTCTCGGTGAAGCGCTCCGGAACCAGCGCTATGAACCGTTTATCGCCACCAAGCTGCTGTACACACCCAAGGATGGGGTGGAAAAGGCGCTTTCGTACAGTGTCAAACGGCTCGGTTGCGGGGTCATCGATCTTGTCTACATCCACTGGCCGAAAAATAACGCCGATATCGCCGGGATGATGGAGGGGTTGGAAGCGGCGCGCCGTAAGGGGATACTCCGTTATATCGGCGTGAGCAATTTTTCCATTACGGACATGCGGGAAGTAATGACCGCGGGAACCATCGATGGGTGTCAACTCGGCTACAGCCTTCTCTGGCGAAAAGGGGAGAAAGAGATCATCCCTTTCTGCAAAAAAAACGGCATCATGGTGATATCCTACGGATCGCTTGCGGAAGGCATCCTGACCGGAAAGTTCGGACCGATGGTCAGGTTCCCGCATGGCGACCACCGGGAACGTACGCTTCTCTTTGATCAGTTGGTCTGGCCCGTCGTCCATGCCACGGTCGATGAGATGAAAACGATTGCACGGAAGTCCGGCGTAACTCTGCTGCAATGCGCCATCAGATGGTTGATGCAGGAAGCAGGCATCGGGCCGGTCCTGATAGGCGCGCGAACGCCAGGGCAGGTTGAGGAAAATACGGCGGCAGCGAAAAAAAACGTCACTGCGGAAGTGCTCGCTGCATTGACGGTGCTTTCCGACCGTCTTATACCGTCATTACCCGATAAAAGGAATGTTTTCGGATGGGAGCCGTAATATGACGTCTTTCAGCAGAAATGAAAAGTACGGGTGCGCTCTCGGCGTCGCTGTTATTGCGGTCATCCTGACGGCGTCTGTCGCATGGACGCAATCCCTGGTTTTCCCTCCCTATCTGCACTCATACGGGATCAGGAAAGCGACGCCCAAACACCTGTTCATGTTTTTCGGCCCCCGTACGTTTTTCAACGATCCGCAGGGACTCGCGGCCGCTCGTCTCGAAAGCTGGGACGATCCGACGAAAAGGGGTGACGATGACGAAGTGGTGGTGTACGGAGTCAATGCAGGCAGGGGAGAGATCATCTACAATACCTCCATGTGGTCGCTCGGTCTTTTTGGCGGAAAAGGGAGCGGTAAAGGGCAGTTTCTCGAACCGCGCGGCATTGCCGCAAACGGAAAAGGACAAGTCTTTGTCGCCGATTCCGGCAACAACCGTGTTGTCAGGCTGTTCAACCCAAAGTCGTCGCTTTCGTGGATAGCTGCCTTTAGCGCCGCGGGAACCGGCGCCTTCCTAAAGGGACCCAACCGGATCGGCATTGACGAGAAGGTAAACATCTACGTCACCGATCACGGGAACAGGCGTATCGTGGTCTTTGATACGGTTGGCAACGCCAAGCGTATCATTCCCGGCCCTGGCAGCGGTTTCGCCTTTGAATCCGGTCCTACGGCACTCGCTGTCGCCGACGGATCTGCCCGCTGGAGCTACTACAACCGTGAACAGGCGATTTTCTGCGCAGACAGCAATGGCATGCGCGTCCTGAAGCTGGGATTCGATGGTAAACTGATTGCCCGGGCATCCATGCCCAAAGGGCATGTCGCATCGTACGGCGCGGTGGACTATTATCACAGCTTTTACGTTACCGACCAGGTGAATCACTGCATTGTCAAGTTCGATCATGACCTCAAGCTGGTCGATATCATCGGGTCACGAGGCGAAAAGGACTACCAGTTCATCGAGCCGCGCGGTATCACCATTTACAAACGTTTCGGCCAGACGTTTATCGCGGAAAGGAAAGGCGCCCAGTATTTCTGGGTTGGCACTGAATGCAAAAAGGTCTCCCTGAAAACGCTCGGCGGGGGACGATACTCCATGCCCGTCACGGTCACCGAGCATGCCCTCATATCGCTTTTTTCCACTTCGGGACGCGATACAATCACCTATTTTAAACGGAACCGGATACCATGCGGAGCATCGGTTCACACTTTTTCCGTAGAAGAGGGGAGCATGCTTAAAAAAAAGCTGACGCTCAAAGTGGAACCGACCTACTCTTCCTTTACCCATAACGCCTGGTATTATCCGTTAAAACCATGAACGCATCCCTGCGAAAGGACCATACACCGTGAAACTTTCAAAGGAGGAGATTCGCAGGAAACTGCTCCATCTTTTTGCCCTGCTCATGCCGGTAAGCATCTTCTACGCGCCGCAATTATCCTTTCATCCGGTTATCGTCCCCGGGGTGCTCGGCACCCTTTTTATCGCCTCCGTACTGGTCGAGCTGATCAGGTTCAAGGTCCCGCATGCTCAGAAACTTTTTTTCAAGATGTTTGGTTCCATGTTGCGCAGGGAGGAGCATTTCAAGATAACCGGCTCAACCTGGGTGATCGGAGCCGCTTTTCTCTGTTCAATCCTGTTCCGCAGCCACACGCATATCGCGTTCATGGCCTTGGTACTGTTCATTCTGGGAGACGCTGCCGCGGCGCTGGTGGGAATAAGCATCGGCCGCATTAAAATAGGGAGTAAGTCACTTGAAGGATCAATCGCCTGTTTTCTGCTGTGCATTGCGTTGTTCTACCTTGTTTTTCCGCATATACCCGGACTCCTGGACGCCGTGGAGGAAAAACGGAACCCGATCCTTATGGCGGTGACCGCATTCGTCATCACCCTTTTCGAGCTGATTCCGCTTCGGATCCACCCCAAAGTCATTATTAACGACAACCTCGCGGTACCGGTCATTGCAGGGTATGTTATGGTAGGCATGGAAAAACTGCTTTCGAACTGAAAGAGACAATGCATCATTTGACCTGGTGAAGGCAGTCTGTTTGCATGACAATAATCCTTGTTATTACCTTCTGTGCAGGCTATGGTCTCATTGCCGCTGAACACTACATTAGAATAAATAAAACCGCGACGGCATTACTGACCGGCGTACTCTGCTGGTCGATATACATTTTCAGCTCTCCCGACAAAAAAGAGGTCGGCCACCAGCTCATCGAGGGAGGCGGCAGCTTTTCCGGGATCCTGTATTTCCTGATGGGCGCCATGACTATCGTGGAGCTTATCAGAGTGCATGGCGGTTTTTCCGTGATCACCGATACGATCACCACAAGGAGCAGACGCAAGCTCCTCTGGCTCGTCTGCATGGTGACGTTTTTCCTTTCGGCAGTGCTTGATAATATGACCACGGCCATCGTCATGGTATCGCTGGTAGCAAAACTGCTGGCCGACAAGAACGATCGGATGGTATTTGCCGGAATGATAGTAATCGCGGCAAATGCCGGCGGCGCCTGGACGCCGATCGGGGACGTCACAACCACCATGCTCTGGATCGGCGGTAATATCAGCAGCCTCGCAATCATAAGTAACGTTTTCCTGCCGAGTGTCGTTTGTATGCTTGTTCCCTTGACTATCTGTTCCTTTTCAATGGGCGGCACCATTCCTTTCAATGAGACTTCCGATGATGTAGAAATTTATCGAACCAGCCACGTCAAACGAAACATTGTTTTTTATACCGGGACCGGAATGCTTCTTTTTGTGCCGATTTTCAAGGGGATTACTCAATTGCCGCCTTTTATGGGCATGTTGTTCGGTGTCGGCTTCTTGTGGGTTGTTGTCGAGCTGTTGCATGCCGGGGAACGCCAGGAAATCCGAAGGGAATTTTCCGTCACCACCGCTATTAGGAACATTGACCTGCCCAGCGTCCTGTTTTTTCTCGGTATTCTGGTCTGTATCGCAGCGCTTGAATCTTCAGGAATTCTCATCCGGTTCGCCAATACCATCGATGTCAATATAAAAAACCGCGATCTCGTGGTTTCCCTGACCGGGATTCTCTCGGCAATCATTGACAATGTTCCGTTGGTTGCGTCATTCATGGGAATGTACGATCTTACCCGTTTTCCCCTGGACCACCACTTTTGGTTATTTCTTGCGTATTGTGCCGGAACCGGAGGCAGCCTTCTGGTAATAGGGTCTGCAGCAGGGGTCGTGGCAATGGGACTGGCCAGGCTGGAATTCTTCTGGTACCTGAAAAACATATCTCCTCTTGCTTTTTCAGGATACCTTGCCGGAGCGCTATGCTACCTCGGGCTTGAACGCTTGTGGTGAAACCTCGTTACCGTTTACTCTTCCTATATGACAAATCATTGGAGAAAAGGGTTTTAAGCACCAGGGTATCACCAGTAATACGATAACCGTTGATGGCAAAAAGGTACTGACGATACATATAGAGAAAATCCTTGTCGCATTGGTCGCAGGGGAGAGTGGTCATTGCAATTTCCTTTAAAAAAATCTTTCCTGAACCGGATAAAAATCGGGTCCTGAAACGGTTGTTACATCCTAGACTGCCGGTAAACTCCCTTGCACCCCGTGAAAAGATAAAAGGAAACGACGGTTTGACGGAAAACGAAATCTCCGGCGTATCGGTGCAGCTAAAGAAACTGATTGAATCTCGGCTCTCGATCATACCGTCGCCGATCATAAAATCTGCGGAAGAACGGGAAATCTTTGAGAGTATTTCGAGGAAATCACGGTTCATTTTTCGCTCGTCCGCAACCCTGATAAACTGCCACTTAGATTCAAGGGGTGAACGAAAACATCCGTGCAGAACGAAAAATGACGATAATGCAATAAGTAAGATAATTCTGTTCATGATCCATCTTAAGGTCGGTGAATTTTAACCTTTAAAATTTACCTTACCGGTGGATGAAAATGCAAAAAAACCTTTTCCAATAACGCGGAAAAAATTAAAAAGGGAAAATCTTTTTCGTTATAAAACGAATCTATTATAAAAGTAAAGTCGAGAGTGGAAGGAGAATGGCATGAATGGCCTTTATGAACAACTCGTGGTATATGCCAACGACCAAAAATGCATAGATGCCGCTGCGGGGGGAGATGTATCCGGCTTGAAGCACTGTGTTGCCAGAGGATTTCCTGTCGGACAGGCCGGATTCAAGGGATGGACCGCACTGAGACTCGCGGCAAGCCGCGGCCAGTATGAGGCAGTGGAATTCCTGCTTGAAAAAAACGCTCCGATCGATTCGACCAATTATACCGGACACACGGCACTGATGATGGCATGTACGTATGGGCACGAGAAAATTGTCACGCTGCTGCTTGAAAAAGGAGCAAACCCGAACCTGATGAATGCTAATGGTACAACCGCATTGATTATTGCCGCCATTACCGGCCATGCAGGGATTATAAAACAGTTGGTAAAAAGCGGCGCCGATCCGAATATTGTTAACAGCAACGGGAAAACAGCACTCATGTATGCTGCTGAAGGCGGTCATCTGCTTTTGGTTTCACTATTACTCGAAAATGGCGCCGAGCCCGGGATTATCGATAACAAAGGGGTAAGCAGGGGTGATACCGCCTTGTCCGTCGCACGGAAATCAGGACATCAGAAAGTCGAAGGGTTGATCCAGGAGTGGATAGATAAAAGAGGAGGGAGAACTTCAGAAAAAAGCGTCCTGTCAGTGTACGATACGCAGGAGTAGAATATTTTAAAGATCAAATAGTTTACATAATATATATTATGCGCCATTGAATTATCAAGGTTTATCGCGATATCAATAGCTTATACGCTTTTTATCGATATTGATTTCCTTTTAAAATCAGCTCTTACAAACAGCTCAACGATAATTTTTAGTGCCCCGATGCCGATAGCCGCTGCAAAAATCCCGATATGCGGAACAAGGACTGTTGAACAGATTGCCATTCCAATAACTCCTCCAGCAAGGTCGGCTGCATAGAGCCCGCTCCATGACGTTCCTTTTCGCGAAACGAATTGCGCTGCGGAAAGGAAGCCGACGCCTGCGTGCAAAATAAAAAACAGCTCTGTCGAGGGGTTCGGAAGCATGGTAAGAATCATTAAAGTCATACAGGCATAAATGCCGATTACGCCATCTGAATATGGAAATTTCCTCACCATGCTTCCAATGACGAATCCTGCGACAAGACCGATCATAAGAACGGCTAGTTTGGCATAGAGTATTCCATGGCAAAACTGATAAATGATCAGCAAACTGACTGAGTAGATGCCCGTCACGAAACCGGTCGTTCCGACTGAAAAGGCGGAAACTG
The DNA here is from genome assembly GCA_016926315.1 of Chitinispirillaceae bacterium. The sequence continues at coordinate 1,809 of JAFGOU010000315.1, read as the reverse complement.
TTTTTGGGCTCGCCAGCAATGCTATAAGCGCAATCAATCCAATGAAAATACCGCCGTATAAAATCGGAGTGCCGAAGAGTCCAAGCCATTGTTTTTGAGTGATATACAGCGCAACCGGCTTTTCAAGCGAGTTGATCGTTGTCGAATCCATCCTTGTATTAGCATCAGCAAGCCGTTTTTTTGTCATTGATGCAAGGGTGTATGGCTCGAGATAACCGGTTTCAACTGACAGTTTGACCGGCCAGCGGATCTCCCGGTCGGATGCTACAAAGGTGTAACCGGTTCCAGGAAATACAAAAACATGGCGGAATACCGTTCTCAATGTTGTATGGAAAAGGTCCTTGAGCCTTTGCTCATCAGGAGACAGGAAATTTTCAGAAAACGGCAGGGTAAATGAAAAAATACCCGACTCCCCTGTTAAAACCCGCACCTTCCGATAAAACTCACGGGTGAAAAATCTGCATGATTGTGCAGTCCCGGGCAGTCCCGAAGAAAGAAGCACGATATCAAACTGAGTACTCCCTTGGAGATCCTCGGCAACGCCGTACCTGCAGATTTCATCCGACAGCAACGGTTCCGTTTCAAAACACTCCAGATAAACCCCGGGATACTTTTCAAGTTCTCTGACCTGGCCGGTATTGCCGAGAACCAGCACACGCCGAACAGTATTGCCGTGCATTGCAGCGGGAAGATGTACGGACTGCTCTATCGCCGAAGAGGGTATCTTCGCTCTATACAACGAGTTGTTAAGCAAGATTAAAGCGGTGTCTTCTCCCCCGCTGCCCGCTATTTCTCCTTCATAACCGCTCTTAACATACTCGACCTGCCGGTTGTATTTCCATTGAATCGAAAACGGTTCTGTAATGAAAAGCACTGAAATCGCAGCTGCGGCAATCGTCAAGAACAGAACCGCTGAAAGGTTTTTTTTATCGGACGTAATAAAAACATACAGGGTAAATATTCCCAGGACTGCCGAAAGCATGTGCCCATTAGACCGGAATGAGAGAATCCCGAATGAAACCAGGAAAAGACCGAGAAGTGCACCGGTGTTTTCAATCAGGTAAACCCTGCCGCCGCCAACCGACTTTGATACCCGCCCGAAAACCAGTCCGCCGAAAAATGCGGCATCGGACTGGGTGATAACCGTAATGACCGGTATCGACCAGGGAGGGAGCAGTTCCCCCGGTTCAAAAAGAAGCCGCGAAGCCCGTATGAGAAGAAACCCGATACTGACTGAAAGGACATACAGCGTGCAAATGAGATCCCGGTTCCACCAGGATATGCGCGCGCCTGCACTACTGCCGAGGGCAGCAAAAAAAAGCCAGAGTGCGAATATAATGCCGATAACCAGTTCATTGCCGGAAAAAATGGTAAGGTATTCGCGGAGAAGAAGTATCTGGACCGCTGCGGCGCTCAATCCAGACGCCAGGACCATCCCGGTAAACCCTCTACTCACTGAAGTGCTCCGCCCGGTACCGCTTGACCAGGGCCGTTTTCCATCCATCGGAAGGGAGCCCCGCCTTGAGCGAAAGGTTTTCGAGGAATTTGACCTTATTGCCGGAAAAGTGCTCCCAGACCTGTGGCAAATAGGTTGACTGGTGGTGTCCTTTTTGCAGAATCACGCCGTCGACATCAGGTATGAGTTTATGTAAGAGATCATCGGCGTTTTTATACTCAAGCGGGAATGGTTTGGTGAGAACCGATAGTTCAATTTTTATTGAAGGGAGTTCGGGGGGAGTCACGCGCGGAAACCTCGGATCGGACAGCGCGGCATTTTTTGCGTTTTCGATTACGGCAAGATACAACGGT
>JAFGOU010000314.1 GCA_016926315.1 Chitinispirillaceae bacterium | reverse complement strand
TTGAAATTTTTCTTTTCGTCGAACCGTTTTGCCGCGCGGATAAGCCCCAGATTCCCCTCGTTGATCAGATCGCTCAGCGGGAGGCCCTGATTCTGGTAGTTGCGTGACACGCTGACCACGAAGCGCAGATTCGCTTTGACCAGTTTTTCAAGCGCCTTACGTTCTCCGGTACGGATCCGTACCGCCAATACCGCCTCTTCTTCGAGAGACAGCGTCTTGTTTTTACTGATCTCTTTTAAATAGAGCGCCAGACAGCTTTCTTCCGAAATAAAACGACCGGTATCGATTGGGGCCATAATTCCCGTCAGGAGATGTTTTTTGATGCCTGGAGCAGGATAACGTCTGCCTGTTTCTTTTACAAAAAACCGTTGCCACTCAGGTGTGTTCCCCTGTCCCCTGCCTCGATGCACCGGCCACACCCCGAAACTCGGTGCATCATCCCTACGGGCTGCGCAGGTACAATGACATCGAAGCGTCGAGACGAACGGTACAGGGACCTGAGTCGTTAAAAAGAATTTTCTTAATATACTATAATTTTCAAGGATTTTCAAAGTATTTATCGTTAAATAAACTATTTTACCCCAATGTTGCATGACCGCCACGAACTGTTAAGCCGGTTTACCGATCCGGTGTTCATTCCCCATCCATCATATCAGGAAGCGATCAGAACGTTTTCCTGCATGACGGGCTGGAGCGAGTTCCCGGTGGTCGAAATCCCGAAGCTGCGCATTGAAATCAGGGGGGTTGATTACCTGGAGTATTCGTTGACCCGCGGAGAGCACCAGCCCATCCCCCTCCGGTTCCACCAGGACTCCTACACTCTCTGGTATCAGGTCGACGGATACGGGATCCTGCAGAACACCACCCGGAATGTTTTTGGAACAGCGCGACCGGGACTTCTCGGCATCATGGAACGCGGGCAGCGGTATAGCTACCTGCACCAGAAAGGCGTCTTTGAATCCTTTCTTCTGCGATTCTCGCTCCTGCCGGCAGCAGGGGCGAAATGCTACTGGAATTCGGTTGTCGAAGGAAAGACCATTCTCGAGGGAAATGACCGTACCGTTGTTGACAACCTCATTTTCGACCTTTTTCTGGTGCGCTCCCGGAACGGAATCGACCGGGAGCTCGCCACCGCCTCCCGCTTCCTGGAACTGCTCGCCGTCCTTTTTGCAAAAGGGCTTGTCCATATCAGGGAATCGCAGTTTCCAAAAAACAAACAAAAAAGCCTTGTGGCCAAGGCGCAGGCGTTCATGGAGTGCAACTACTCCCGTGTCTGCCGCCAGGGCGATCTTGAACGCGAATGCGGCGTGGACATAAATTATCTTAACATACTTTTTAAAAAAGAAACCGGCGTTACGCTGTACGATTACCTGGTGACCGTCCGTCTCGAACGGGCGAAACACCTTCTGGAAACGACCGGCTCGCCGGTAGCGGACATCGCGGCGCAAACAGGATATCCGAACGCCAATTCGTTCTCCCGCGCCTTCAAACACCGGGAAAACAGGTCGCCGACGGATTACCGGCGCCTCTCACGCGCGGCGCCGGCGCATCCACCACGCAAGGAGCCGTCATGAGCTGTATCGTCTGTAAATTCGGAGGAAGTTCGGTCACCACCAGCGGGAAGCTCCAGCAGATTGTCACCATACTCCGGATGGACCCGCGTCGGCGCTGTTTCGTGCTCTCGGCGCCGGGGAAAGGTCCGGACTGCCCGGTGAAGGTCACCGACACGCTGATTGCGATCGTCAATAAATCACTGCTGCGGAAAAACTGCTCCGCCGAAATCAGGGAACTCAAGGAGCGCTTTCACGCGATTTACGACCCGCTCAAGGTTCCCGCCGCCCGCATCGACGAGATTCTTGCCGACCTCGACCGTCGCCGCAGGACATCGATCGCGCATCCGGGAAAATACCGTGACCTCATGGTCGCTGCGGGTGAAGACCTCAACTGCCAGCTTTTTGCCGAATACCTGAAAACCGTCGGCATCGATGCGGTGTATCGGTCGCCGAAAGATGCCGGCCTTCTGGTCACACCGAACTTCGGCGACGCCCAGCCGCTCCCCGAGGCTGCGCGGCACCTTTCAAAGCTTAAAAAGTTGTGCGAAGAAAAAATCGTGGTGTTCCCGGGCTTCTTCGGTTTCACCGCCGAGGGGGATGTCGCCACCTTCAGCCGCGGCGGTTCCGACCTGACGGGATCACTACTTGCCGAAGCGCTGGATGCGATTGAATATGAAAACTGGACCGATGTCGACGGCATTTTCAGCGCCCATCCGACCATGGTCAAAAATCCCGAACTTATTCCGGCGCTCACCTACAAAGAGATGCGCGAGCTTTCCTACGTCGGTTTCAACGTACTCCATGAGGAGGCGGTCAAACCGGTCCTGCGCAAAAAAATACCGATCAGGCTCCGCAATACCATGAACACCGCCAATCCCGGGACGCTCATCGTATCGGAACGGCTTCCGAGCGAACGTGACGTGGTCGGTATCGCCTCGGGCGGGGGATATTGCAGTTTTACGCTTGAAAAATTCCTCATGAACCGGGAAAAAGGCTTCGGCAGGCGCCTGCTTTCGATCTTTGAGGAGCTCGATCTCTCCTACGAGCACTGTCCGTCGGGCGTCGACAGCATTTCGGTGATTCTCGACCAATCGCAGCTCAAGCTCGAAATGGCCAATACGGTCATACGCGCAATCGAGGAGGAGCTCAAACCCGACGAGATCCGCACCGAATTCGGCATCGCGCTTGTCGCGGTGGTGGGTGAAGGGCTGATCCACAAGATCGGTGTGCTTGCCGCTGCGGCCACGGCGCTCTCGAAGACGGGTGTCAATATAAAAATCGCCAACCAGGGAAGCTCCGAGATCAGCATGATCTTCGGGATTGATGTTGACGAAGAGGGAAAGGCGGTCAACGCTCTCTACGACGAGTTTTTCAGGAAGTGACGGCAGGACGCTTCACCGGTCTCCGGTTCCTTTGCCGGAATCAGACGGCGGGGGCGTCTGCCGTGCGGCCGCGGAATCGATCCCGGTCGTCCCCTTTTTCGCCCTGAGGGAATCGATTTCCGCACGCACCTGCCGCAGCCGCCCGCCGAGGCTGTCGTTTTCCATTCTCATCCGCTGTATCTCGATCCGTTCTTTTTTTATCTCGCGTGCGATTTTCGCCTCGCGGGCATAATAATTGTCGATGGCCATGTGCAGTTCGCCGGCGGTACGGTAGCGAGCGGCATTCGAAGCCGCCTCACGCATCGTGCTGTCGGCCACGGTCCTGCGGCCGCTTCGCACCGCCGGCGCGCCGGCTTCACGGCCCTGCAGCGCGGTTCCCTCCAGTTTCATGCCCGCAAGCGGGGGTGGAAGCTTCACCGAGGAGGCATAGCGCTCCGAGGTGTCGATCATTGCGCTGAACACCACGGCAATGCGCGGTGGCTCGTCTCCGGCCGCGGCCATCTCCGCACAGAGCGTATTGTCGCCGCCGTGCAGCATGCTCACGATGCCTGCGGCGCTGTCAATCCGGTCGTGCTTGCCGGAGCCGATGCTGTCGCTCAGGACAAGCGAGCCATTGACGAAAAAACGGTACCGGTCGGGTGTCGAAACGTACAGTGCCGCGCTGCGGGGCGCTCCGGACAGAAAGAGAAATTTCCACAGGAAGCAGGCCGGGGCGTCGCCAACCGCTCCGATATACCGCGGCGAGCCGTCGTTGAACCCCTGCGCCTGGCGCGGAGAGACGGTATCGGCAAGCTGCCATCCGGTCTGCGGCGGCGACGCGCCGCACCAGCCTTCTACGCTGTCGGACCGCGCGATCCAGGTGCCGTTCGACACCGCAACGGCCTTGACGAAATAGGCCGATCCGTATTTATCCGGACTCAGGCGCGCAAGGTTGCCCACGATCTGCTTTGCCCAGCGGTTCTCCTGTAGACCCCGTTTTCCGATCGCTTTCAACCCGTCCTCATAGGCAAATATGGCCTTGTCCTGCAACTCGAACACAATGTCTTCGAGCTGAAAAAGGAGGTCCTCCCGCTCTTCCTGCGGCAGATCTTTGGCGACTTCCTTTGCATTGCGCAGAATGAGGGACGACAGGCGGTCGAATCCGTCGCCGATCGAGAAATTGGCTTTGGCGAAATCAGACCTGCACGAGTCGATCTCCGCTCCCTTGAGCCCGAATGAATCGCTCAGGGAGAGGACGCCGGCGAAATAGTCTCGGACCTGTTCCCGCATGGGGGTGAGCGCCTCCAGAAGCTGTTTCTGGTACTGGAAAAAATGCAGCGGCTTGTCGCGGATCTCTTTCGGCACCGGGGCGCTGCTCATGGAGCTTACCGCCTCTTTCATGAGAAAGCCGGCTTCGTTCATGTTCTTTTTAAACCCTTTTTCCGCCTTTTCAACCCAGCCCCGCTGCTCGGTGCCGAGCGAGTCCAAACCCCGGGCGAGTTCGAGGGCTTTTTCATAAGGAATGAAAGACTTCTGCAGCAGTGCCGCTGACAGGCTCAGGATCTCTTTTTCACGCACCGCGGCGTTGATCGGGTCGAGCGACGGCCGCTCCTGGTCTTTCCATGCCATGGCGAGATCTTCATAGAGCTCCCCCACCCGGAATGCGGCTTCAAACATGCGCTCGCTCCGGTACTGCATCACCCGCTGAAACGCTTTCACGGCATCGGCAAGCAGGTCGGACTTTTCCTTGAGCGCCGTTTTAAGGACTTCTTCGGGAAGCTTAAGCTTTACTGAAAGCATTTTTTCGCGCTGGATCAGTCCCGAATGGTAGGCGGCCTCCGCGGCGTAATAGTTGTTGGTTTCACTGTTTTGCTTCGCCAGATTCTGGTTCTGCTGTTCCGCCTGGTTGAATCCCAGCAGGGCGTTGACCTTGTCACCCTGGTCGTACGAACATTTCGCGATCATGAAATACGCTTCGATTGACTTCGGATTGTGCGGATACCTCCTGACGAAATTACGGTAGACCGACAGCGCACGGTCCCACATGGAGGCTTTCATGTAAAAGGCGGCGGAGCGGAGAAGCATCGCCTCGACGTCCTTTTCACCGGGATACCTCGCCGAATAGCGTTCGTTTGCATCGGCCATCTTTTCGGGCTTACCGAGTTTTTCATAGCAAAATCCCACATTGAAGAGCGCGTCTTTCGCCTTGTCGGACCATGCGTAATCGGCGGCGAGTTTTTCGTAGGCGTCGGCCGCCTTGTCGTATTTGTTTATTTTCTCGTAATCGCCGGCGGCGTTCAGAAGGGCGTCGGGGACCAGTTTCGACAAGGGATATCTCTTGACAATATCCACATAGCGGTCGCACGCCTTATCCCACTGCTTGAGCCGCTCGTGCGCTTCGGCGGCATTGAACAACGCCACGTCGCCGTATTCGCTGCCGGGATGCTTGTCGTCAATTGCCCTGAAAAGTGTTGCCGCGGCGGCAAAGTCGTCGGCGCCGAAAAACCGCTTTGCGTTCAGGAACTCGGCCTGCAGGAGCATTTTTTTCGCGGCGTCCTTCCGTGCGTCATCTCCCGATTCCCTGATCACCTTTTCAAACGCGGTTATGGCCGCCGGCCAGTTTTCCTCCCCGAAATGGCATTGACCGAGATACGCCAGCGCCTCGAAATAGTCGGCGTTTTTTGCACCTTTCGCTATGATCTGACCGTATAATTTCGCCGCGTTTGTGAACAGGTGGCGGTTGAAATAAATGGCGCCGAGACCGAGCATGACCTTGCCCCACGCGGTGCCGTCGGGGAACTGCTTCGTATAATTTTCCACCGCCTCAACGACCTTGGCGGCGGCAAAATCGACCGTGCCCGGCGTGACCGCGGAATCCTCCGGCAGGAGAGCCTGGGCAATACCGACCGCGTTCAGCGCCGCCTGCTCGCGACGGGGCCGCTCCACGTTTTCAAGCCTGCTGAACGCCTTGTACCGGTCGAATGCCTGCGGCTTGTCGTTGAGCTTCGCGTCGAGAAGCACCGCAAGATTCCAGTGCGCCTCGACCACACGGGGATCGCCCCGGTAGCGCTCGACCAGCCGCCGGTAATTGCCGGCCGCGGCGGCATACGCATCGCGGTCCCTGGTCACCTCGGCCCTGCGGTACGACTCGTCGGCAACGTACAGTCCATTGACAATTGCCATTGAATCGACGGATCGCGCGAAAACGGTGTCTTTCCCGGCCGCCGCGTCCTGCCATTCGCCGCCCTGCGCATACCGAGAAAAAAACTCCTCGCGAAGGACCATGGCCGAATCATGCCGGTCGCGGCTGTCATACAGGCGGATGAGCGAGACGCAGGCCAGGGGAGCGTCGCGGCTTTTCGGGTATTCGGCCAGGAGGCGGCGGTACACGGAAATGGCGGTCGCGAAATCGAGATCCTCCTCGCGCAGCTCTCCGATGCGCTTGAGCACCAGGGCGGCATAGTCCTGGTTGCCGACAAGTTTCAGAAACTGGATCGCCTCGTCCACTTTGTTTTTTGCATCAAAGCTGATGGCGATGTAATCGATCGCCTCGCCGCGCAGCAGCGGATTGGCGATCTGTTTCTCGTCCTTGCGGGAAGGATCGAAGTCCAGGCTGGCTTCTTCAATCAGGTATTTGAATACCGCGATAGCTTCATCGTAACGGTCCTGCATGTAGTAGCACCAGCCGAGATGGTACAGCGCCGAGACATATTCAGGATGTTTGCGGAAATAGAGCACCCTGCGGTAGGCGTCCTCGGCAAGTTTGTATCCCTGCCCCTTTTCAACCTTGGGATGGTCGAAATAGTATCTGCCGATGATCATGTTTGCCTCGACGTAATAGCGGCTTTCGGGATATTTCCTGATAAGGGAAAGCAAAACAGCATTCCCCTCCTCCTCCTTTCCCATTTTCTGCAGGGCGAGCGCCTTGTAGAAATGGGCGCCGTCGGCGACGTCGCTGTAGGGAAAAACGTCAATGATCCGGTCGTAGGTCGCGATGACGCTGTCGAGCCGGTACTCGGGAAATTCAGCGCCGGCGGAATCCTTTCCTTCCGCCATCCGCTGTTCGTAGGCCCTGAGCCGATCCTGGAAATCGTCGCCCGCGGCGTCGAAATAAAGTTCCGCCAACCGGAACAGGATCGCGGGCGTGTAGGCGCCCCTCGGATACACGTCGATAATGGTCTTGATATGTTCCGTGAGTCGCAGCCGTTCCTCGAGTATCAGACGCGATTGGCGTATGCGGTCCTCTTCAGCAGGCACACGCCGCTCTTTTCCGCCGGCATCGCTTTCCTTGCGCATTCCCGGTTCAGCACCGTCCTGTCCCTGCGCAGCGGCCCTTTTCCGCTCCGAAAGTTCCAGATTGATTTTCCGCAGTTCGTCCTTCTTTTCCTGGTACTTGATAAATGCCCAATCGACAAACTTTGCCTGGAGGTCCTCGTCGGCCTCACGGGCGCCGTCGTTGCTGCCGATGCATACCGAGAGGACCAGGTCGCACTCGTCCGCGTAACGACGGCGGTGCTGTTTGACCGTATCGATGCAGCGCGAAAGGCTGTCGGCGCGGAGCAGGACCGCGGTATCGGCCGGGTTGTCTTTAAGGAGCGCCATGACCGACTCGAAGTGCTTCTGCGCCGCCGCAAGGGTATCGTCATACATCGACATCCGGGCCTTCAACAGTGCGAGATAACGGCGCTCGGCATGATACGGCACGGTTTCCCCGCTTCCGGCGGCCCCTGCCGGAACGACGCTCTTCAGAAGGGCATACAACTGCTTCTCAAGCGTGTGCAAACGTTCCATTTCAGCGGCGGCGCGGTCCTGGAAAGTCCTGTTCCCCCGGCGTATCGCCTGGTGCTCGATCTCCAGCCACGAACGCATCAGGTCGTTGACGTTGTCGATTTCCTGGTATATCTCGAACCCAAGGCGGGCGTCCATGATCTGGCGGTGAATGAGCGTGCCGATTTTCCGCGCATCGTCGTCCCTGCCCATTTTGGAATAGGCCTGTTCGAGTACCGAAGCCATTTCAAAGTAGTACCGGCTTTTCCGGTTGCGTTCGAGAAACGATTTCGACATTTTCATCGCTTCCTTGTTTCGGCCGAGGTCGATGCGGGTCCGGGCTGCCTTGACTAATGCGTAATGATGCCGCCGGGCGTCCTTCGGGACCTGTTCGTAAAAACCGAGGGCGGCGGCCGGGTTCCCCTCCATGAAATAGCAATCCCCGATCAGAATGACCGCCTCGTTGACCATCTCCCCTTTCGGCCCGTTCTTTCTCACCTGTTCGAGCGAAAGCAGCGCTCCGGTGTAATCACCGAGTTGAAGCTGACACAGTGCGAGCAGGAATCTTGACTGGAGATAGCGGGCCGACTTTTCTCCGATGCCGCCCAGCACTTCCGCGGCTTTTTCATATTCGCTGCGCCGGTAAAACAGCACGGCATACTGATACTTCACCGCATTGTGCAGCGGATGCGCCGCAAAATGTTTTTTGAAGAGCGCATGGACATCGTCGGCTTTTTCGATGTCGTCCTCCCTGACGGCGAATTCAAGCAGCCGGTAGTATGCCGCCGGCGTTTTATCGCTCAGGGGAAACGTTGTTACGACAAAAGAATACTCCTGCCGCGCAAGTCCGATCGAGCCGTTTTGCCGGTACGATTCGCCGAGAACGAAAGAGGTAAAATCGAGCCTTCCATCGGGAAGCTTCAGCGCCCTGACTTTTTCGAGCACCTCGATGGACTTTCGGTAATTGCCGGCCTCGTACTGTTCCAGTGCGTAACGCACCTGGGCCGGCGTAACGACCGATACTTCGCTCAGGGCAATGAACTCCTCTTCGAACGCGTCCTTGAGCAGCCAATCCACCCTCTCTGCCGGAACGGCGACGGCGAACCATGCAAGAAGCAGCGTCGTTTGTATGCTCATTTGCAGCATCTGAAACCGGTGTCCTCGCTGCGGGTGGCAATGGTGCCGGGTACGCGGTGACCGCAATGAGCGTCCCGGCCATCACGCCAGGTCCCTCCCATTGCATACGGATAGTCGCCCCGGCGGTCTTCGACCCACTCGCCGACGTTGCCGATCATGTCGTACACGCCGGCGCCGGCGCATTTTTTACCTGAACCCGCCCTTCCCGGTCCCTTGGCCACGCCCTGGCACCGTTCCTCCCGATCGCGGCTTTTGGCATACGGGAGTCCGGCACGGCAGACCGCTTCCCACTCCTGCTGGGTACAGAGCCGTTTTCCCGCGTCGATACAGGCCATCTTGGCCTCGACCCACGATACGCTGGTGCGGGGAAGCCTGCCGTGCCGATTGGGCCATTCGTAACGGTCAATGCAAAAACTCCGTCCGGCCGTATCGACCACCGATACCATCCCTGACGGGCAGCGCTCATGAATCCGCAGGGTTCGCGAAAGCACGCCGGACCGCTTATTCGGATCGGACACCTCAAGCAGCGGCTCGTAGCTGCCCGGCTTTTCATACCGATGGGCGATGCGCGGATCGGAGAACGGTCCGGCGTCAAAACGGCCGTCGCCGTCGAAATCCCATCGGAAGGTCAACCGTGAAAGGGGATGTTCCTTGTCCACGCTTGTCGACGCGTCAAAAACGGCCTGGACGCCCTCGTAGATGGTGTCCGGCGACACCGAGAAATGTGCCGACGGGGGCAGGTCGATCAGGTAGACAAGCGTATCAGGGTCTCCCCTGAAGCCTGACGCATCGACGGCAAACGCGACGATCGTATCGGACGCGATCAGCGTCAACGGCACGGCATAGACCGCCGAGTCGGCGGTCGGCGGGCGACCATGACGCGCATAGTAAATCGTTGATTGATCATAGGTGTTAAGGGTGACCGACAGTATGCGGTCGTACAGCCGGTCGCTGCCGGCCGGCACGTTGGGAATGACCCGCGGCTTGAAAACATCGAGGACCGTCATCGCACCCTGGTTTCCAGCGGCGTCCTCGGCATAAAAAGCAAGCTTCGCCTCCGCGCTGCGGAGCAGGCTGATGCGGTCTCTTGCCATTGTCAATTTATTGCCCGCGATCATGGTTTTTCTGCTGTACAGCGGATTGGAGCCGTCGGTCGTATAGTAGACCGAGGCGTTTTCACTGCATTCGAAAAAGACCGACACCGAGTCGGCAAAACCTTTTTTTACGGAGATCCCGACACGCGGCGGCGTCCAGTCAAGGTAGTACTCGCTCCTCCGCAGCGGGCTTTTGAGCCCCTGCTGCGACTCCAGATAATACTCGATGGAGTGCGACCCCTCATTGTTGAGGACGATCGAATCGCGAAACGGCCTGAACGACGTGTCCGGCGGCATGCGGCAATAGACGATCCCGGTTATGTTCGTCACGAATCGCACCGACACACGGCGGTTGTACATCCCGGCTTCGGGCGACGGCGATACCATGGGCTTTTTAAGTTCGTCCATCTCGTAGATGCTCGAGACGTTGCCGGCGGAATCGCGCGCCATGTACATGAGCGCCTGACCGCTCTCGAGAGGAATGGGCGCGGAATAGACGCGCGAGGCCGTCGTTGGTTTTTTTCCGTCCACTTCATAGTAGATAACCGACGGTTCGTTGGCCGTCAGCCGTACCTGGAAGTTTTTAAGAAGCAGCGACCCCTCGATCCTTACCCTGACCTGCGGCGGCCGGGTGTCGAGGAGGAACGTTACCGTATGCTCCTCGCTGCGGTTTCCGGCCTCATCGACGCCAAAATACCGTACCACGGTGGCACCTTCGCGTGAAATGGATATTCCGGCGTTGTTGTAAAGGATCGATCCCGTACCGGGTTCCGAACCGTCAATAGTATAGTACATGTCCGCCTTTTCATTGACGGAGACAAAGGCGGTCAGCGCTCTGGTGAATACCCCTCCCGCCGGCGTCATGACGACCAGCGGCGGCGCAAAATCATATTTCCGATCCCACTCCAGGAGGTCTGACCGGTTGCCGGCCTCGTCCCACGCAAACGCCCTGAGCCTGCACATGCCCTTGTGAGGAATGACGATCTCCTTTTCGTACCGCGCGCTCTTTTTGTCGGGGATCGATCCGTCAAGCGTATACCGTATTTCCCCGGGTTCCTTTATTGAAAGCGACAGGCGGTCAAATGCGGCGCCGTCGGCCGGCTGCACCTGCAGTCTGGGCGGGATGGTATCGAGAATAAACTTTTCGCGCTGTACGGCCGACCGGCGGCCAGGACCGTTTTTCCCGTAATAGCGTAGGGTGCTGAGGCCGTGAGGCAGACGAATGACGCCGCGGTACTCCGAAAACAGATCGGGAGGGGCGAGCGGATCGAACGTAAAAAAGACGGTCGTGTTCCTTGAAGCGTCAAAAACGATTTTTGGCTGCTCCCTGAAAAGCCCTCCGGCAGGCTGCACCGACACCTGGATCGAGGTTGTATCGACGATATACCTGAAAAACGGCGAAACGACGCGATTCCCGGCGCTGTCGATCGCGGCGACATGGCCTTCGAACACGCCGGCGACCGCAAGCGATTCCGGAACCGCTTTCCCTTTTGTCGATGTCGGATCCTTCAGGTACTCGAAACGGCACGGTTTGTCGGCGGCAAAATAAACGACCACGCCTTTTTCATACGATCCCGGTTCGGGAATGAACCGGAGCTGCGGCGGCCGCCGGTCGAGCACGTACCGCATGGAGTCAAGCGGCGACCGGTTTCCGTAATCGTCCTCGCCGTAATAATAGACCGTAATGGCGGTGTCGCGAGCCATGGTGATCGGCTTGACGTATTCGGCCAGCTCCCGCCGGTTGTTGACGCCCACCCAGAACCGCGCCCGCTCGTTGGCGGAAAGGGTGATCATGAATATCGAGGAGTGCCAGGTTTTCGCCGGAAGGATCTCGACCATCGGCGGCACGGTGTCAAGCCACGGTGGAATGGCGGCCGGCTTTTTCTGCGGGGCGCTGCCGGGGGAGGAAAGCGCGAACGCCGCAACGACAAACGCCGCCGCCATCAGCGGCGAACGCCGTGAAAATAACGCTGCCTGTCGGGCGGTCCGCACGATATTACCCCTTCCCTCCCAGTCTTTGTTGCAGCAGTTTCCTCGTCTTCGGATCGACGGCGCGTGCCAGCGCTTTTTTCCAGTGGTCAATCGCAAGCTCCCGGTACCCCTTGTATACGGCGTACAGGTCTCCGATAAGCTGGTCCGGCAGAGGATTGCCCGCGGCATGATCGCTCGCTTTCTTGAGCGCGAGTATCGCATCGTCGTAATTCGTCATTCCCTTTTCCGCGATCAGGGCATACATGCAGGTCCCGATGCCGAGATGGGCGCTCGAATCATCGGGAAATTCCCTGGCGACCGCCTGGTATTTCATGAGCGCGACTTCACGCCATGCCATTTTCACATACACATCGGCGAGCAGCAGCATGAATTCCCGGGACATCGGTTGACGGGAAAGATACTCTTCAATCGGCTGGACCGCCTCGCGGTATCGTTTTTGCCTCATAAGTATCCGCACGAGTCCCCGGAGAGCCGCTTCATGGTCGGGCAGGAGCTCGATAATGCGGCGGTAGTACCCTTCAGCCGCGGCGCTTCGTTTAAGAGACGCCGCGATTTCCGCCTGCCGGAGCAGGACATCGAGGCGGTCGGGCATCAGCCGCAGTACCTCGTCGAAATACACGGCGGCTTTCTTACGGTCGTTGCGGGCGAGGCTGGCGGCAGCGAGGTTGTAGAGCACGGTCTCATTTTTACGCCCTGCCTGATCGGCTTTCTTGTAGGCAGCGATGGCCTTGCCCGGTGAGCCGTCCATGAACAACACATTTCCCAGGTTATTGAAAGCCGCCTGCCGGGTCGTGGGGGCGCGCGCGGCCTCTTCGAAACACTTCCGCGCTTCGGCCTTTTTTCCCTGGTACCAGTACACCACCCCGAGGTTGGTGCCGATATCACTAACGAAAGGCGCGATTTCGCGTGCGCGCAGAAGAAGTTGTCCCGCCTTTTCATACCAGCCGAGCCTGATATACGTGTGGGCGAGGTCGACCAGGACCATGGTATTGTCCGGCGTGATTTTTTCCGCCGATTCCAGCACGATGGTGGATTCCATGAGCCGGCCGGCCTTGCGGTACGCGCCGCCGAGCGATGCGTAATACCGAACATGGTACGGACGGTACTGGATGAGCTGGTTGAATATTTCCGCCGCCCGGGTAAAATCCCCGGCAGTGGAATAGGCGGTGCCGAGCGCAAACGCGACATCAAGATCAGACGGGCCGAAAGCGACCGCTCGGGTAAGCATCGCGATCGCCCGCGGGTACTCGCCGGAGACGATGTACATCTTGCCCATGGCTTTCATGCCCGCGGCGCTTTTCCCGAGCAGCGCACGCTGGCTGCCGATAAATTTGAACGCGATGGCGGGCGGAAGGCAGTCGACCAGAAAATCGGCGTATCCGGCGGCGATTGCGGGATCGTTCGGGTCTGCGGCGAACGCCCTTTCGAACGCCTCTTTTGCTTTTGTATATTCAGCCGCCGTGCGATAGAGCATCGCCTCCCTGCAGGAGGCGGCGGCGAAACGGGCGTCGATCTCCGTTGCGCGGAGGTAGGCGGTCAGCGCGGCGTGGTAATCGCCCCGCATTTCATACCCGAACCCGGCGGCGTACGTCCGGTAGGCGTCCATGGCGCAGGAGGCACGTTCCCGTATGATCTGCGAATCGGCCGGCGAGGGACGGTACTGCATGAGGTGAAACATTTTAAGGAGCGCTTCGCCGGTCAGTGAAAAAAAATCGACGACCCGCCCCGAAAGCTGCAGTGAAACCGAAAGCGGCTCCTCCTTTCCCGTGGCCCAGACCAGGCGGAACGTCGCAGCGAGCGTATCGCCGCGAAGACGGTAGGAACCGCCCATTGCGGCATCCCATTGCCAGCGGGTACGGTGCATTTTCAAAAGGTTCTCGTCGAGCATTTCCCGGCCGCTGGAATCGGTCTGGAACAGAAACACCGGGTCCCAGACCTGAAACCGCTCCATCTGCTGCAGTTTCCTCGCCAGGGTTTCTGAAATGCCATAACCGATCCAGTCATGCAATGCGCTGCCCGATTCATTGGTAAGGGGAAATACCGCCGTGCTCAGACGCGAGGCATGGATGCCCGGCGGCAACAGGAGCAGAATACAAATGAGCGATCGGGCCGTTTTTTTCACCAGGCCGCCAGGTACAACGATTGCGGTATCATCAGGTTGTTCCTCCACATAACGGTTTGATTATATATGATATAATGACGGATTCGCCGTTACCACAGAATTACCGGTCCTACCGTGCAGGAAACCACAATAACAACGGAAACCCGAATTATCCGTCCGGGCGACCGCCTCTCTGTCGCGTTTTTACTTTCTCAACGACCATCGCATAACTATTTTTTATCCATACCCGCCGGCGCTCTGTTGTCCCGGTTCCGAATTGTATTAAACAAAAGGAATTTTCCCATGATTTCTCTGATGGTCATTCTTGCGGTCGCCATGAGTTTTTCCTTCGGCTGTTCGCTCATGGAAGCGTGCCTGCTCAGTATCTCAAGCACCGACATCGCTCGGATATCCGAGCATAAACCGCTCCTGCGCCGCATCTGGCAGCGTTTTAAAAAGGATATCCACCGGCCTCTGGCCACCATTCTCATCATCAACACCTTTGCCAATACCATCGGCGCGGCGCTGGCCGGCGCCCAGTTTTCCAACCTGTACGGCAGCCGCTGGCTCCCCGTTTTCTCGGTTCTCTTTTCTCTCGTCTTCATTCAATGGTGCGAAATACTGCCGAAAACGCTCGGCGTCCGCTACAACAGGCGGCTTGCCAGCCTGACCGCGCCCCTTTTCAGCGTCATCGTCGGGGTTTTCGGCCCGCTTATAAAAATGACGGAAATTCTCAATCATCCCTTCAGCGGCGGGAAACGCTCGCGTCCCGAAACGGCGATAAGCGATATCGGCGTGCTCGCCCGGAGCGCGGTCAGCGAAAACCTTCTGAGCAGGGAGCAGGAGGGGTTGATCTCCCGCAGCATGCTCATGTCCAGGCTTCACGCCCGTGACGTGATGATCGACCGGGAGGACATCAACTTCCTTTCGAACGGGATGTCGCTCCAGGACGGGCTGCTCGCATCGCATGTCCACCGCCATACACGGTTTCCCCTGACCGACAAGGGCAACATCGACCGGATCGTCGGATATGTCAATTTCAAGGACATTGTCGGTGCGCTCCATGCCAACCCGAACGACCCGACGCTCCGCGGGGTTACGCGGCCAGTTGTTTTTGTCAAGGAATCGACCGGCCTTACCGAGCTCCTGGCAAAGTTGACGGGAGGCTACCAGCACATTGCCATCGTTCAGGACGACCATGGCCGCACCAGGGGCCTCGTGACGCTCGAGGACGTCATCGAAACGCTGGTCGGCGACCTGCGCGACGAATACGACACGCCGCCGGACTTCATCGTGCAGCTTGCCGAGCACCGTTTCCGCGTCGGCGGCCATTCGACCTTCCGCCAGGTGAAAACCCGCGCGCTGCCCGACCTTCCCGTGGACGACGACATTACCCTTGACTCATGGATCAAGCGAGAGGCGGGCGAGAAGGAACCGATCGAGGGCTTTTCGCGAAGGCTGGGAGCGGTTTCACTGCGGGTGCGCCGCGTCTTGCGCGGCAACGTCTACGACGTCATCGTCGAGCGGATCGCGCCAAGCAGGGGGGCGACTCCCTAAAGGCAATTTTTTCCTTGCGTTCCGTTACGCACGATTCTATTTTGGTTACCCCGGATTATCCGGAATAAGATCATGATGTCAACTATGGAACAAGACTCGTAACTCATAGTTCCCGTCCGTTCCACAACCCCTCATTAAAGGAGCATGCCGTATGGCAAGGATATCCAAACAGGAATTGATCAAACTGCAGAAGGTCCTTAAAACCGACGCAAAGATCGGCGCGAAATTCGGCATCACCCGCCAGGCGGTCCATCAGCTCCGCAAAAAATACGCCGTCGACTCCCGGACGGCATCCAATCCGCTGCGCAACAAGAAGATCTCGGCGCTCCGCAAAGCCGGAAAAAAGGTCGAGACGATCGCACGGCAGTTTCAACTTTCCCTTCCGCAAACCTACCGGATCATCAAGGAAACCGGGGGATCTTCCAAAAAAGCAAAGAAAAAATAAACGGGTGGACGGGCGGTATTTCAAAAAGCGTATCGTTGTCTCACCCAGCTTCTTTTATCCCAAGAATGTGGCATGGCCTTCAGGCCATGCCGGAACAGGCGTCCTGATTGCACGTCCTGAGCCGGCGGAGCCTTGCAATGGTCATCGTATGGCTCCGCAGCTTCTCTCAGGCCGCGCATCTCCTGATGACGCCGACCAGTTTCCCCGCTATATACACGCTCTGCGGAGCGGTAATCACGATATCCTCGTAGGCCGTGTTTTCCGCATGCAGTACGACCGCCTCTTCCCGCTTGAAAAACCGTTTGAGGGTCGCCTCGCCTTCGATGACCGCGACCACGACTTCGCCGTTGTCGGCGGTCGGCTTCTGCCGCACGACGGCGATATCGCCGTCGAAAACGCCGGCGTCCTTCATGCTGTCACCGCGAACGCGGAGGGTAAAGAGGCCGTCACCCTTGAACAGGGTGCGGTCGAGGGTCACGGTCCCTTCGATGTTCTCCTCGGCGGTGATCGGCGCGCCGGCCGCCACCCGACCGATGAGCGGCACTTCAAACCCGTTTGAGTCGTCGACCGGAGAAAAGGGGGAACGGACCTCTATACCGCGCGCCTTGCCGGAGACGATCCTGAGATACCCTTTTTTCTCGATGAGACGCAGGTGCTGGCGCACGTTGTTCGCGCTCTTATACCCAAGACTTTCGGCGATCTCCCGGACGGTCGGCGGAAACCCCCTGTTGTTTTTCCACTCCAGTATGAACGAGTAGACCCGCTCCTGCTCGGAAGTCAAGTGACCGTGGATGATCATACGCGCCTTTCGGTAAAGGATACCTTTAACCTGCCGTCAGAAAGCATGCTACCGGTAATATACTGTTCAAAAGGACAGTATGCAAGGTTTTTGTTTTTCCGGTCAGTGACGGCAAGCAGGGCAGACGGGGTTACGGTAATCCGCAGGGGATCATCACGAGCAGGATTTTGGGGGATTAACCTCCCCTGTTTTAATTACAGACACTTCGCCGACATCACGATCTTTTTTGCGAGATTCCTCGCCGATTCGTCCCAGTGCTTCCGCTGCATCGCGATCTGGAACTCCACTTTCTGCAAAACGGTCCCGTAGAACACGGGGGCGTCTTTCCGGTAGTCCCATATCAGCACCACGGCATCGACTTCGAGGTTGGCGGGTCGTTTGGTCTTGTCGTCCCAGTAGTACTCGACATAAAAATTATTGCGCCTGAAGGTCAGGCGTTCGATCGTGACGAGCACCGCGCTGTCGAGACCTGCCGAATCCATTCCGGCTTTTTCCGGAATCGAAAAAGCAAGGG
>JAFGOU010000003.1 GCA_016926315.1 Chitinispirillaceae bacterium | reverse complement strand
TATTTGCGTGATATTCTTACGTATTTGCCGGGAGCGACAACCGCACAGGTTCGCGATTTCACTCCGCAGCGTTGGACCGCTATGAAGAAAAATTACCTGCCGAAAAAATAAAGGGGAAGATGTAGTTCACCGTGTGCTTACGAATGACGGTCGCATGGAACGACCGGTTCATGCATAGGCTTGGAATATCGACGACAATCGATTGAGCTGCTGCGGCGATTACGGGGAAAAAAAGCAGGATGAACAGACGGACGGTGTTTTTCATGGATACAAATCTGCCGAAAAAGATGATCCTGCCGGTTGATCAATCACCGCTCAGCTATTGCGAATCAGGCATTTTTTTCGCCGTGAAGAGTCGGGATTGACAGGTCTGCCTTTTGAGAGGTAAAATAATCAAAGGGTTATAGGTTTTACTATGTCTGAATCTTCAGGAAAGCGGCAGGTATGGGTCTGACAAGAGAAAACGATCGGATACACGTGCTGCTCATGGAAGACGTTTCCCCTGCAAAGGGTTCATTGCGATCACTCTTCTCGTCAAAGGCAAACAAACGGTTCAAAATAGACCGCATCGGTACGATTGCCGCGCTTCATAAAAAAGTCGAGGATAACCGGGTCGATGTATTCATACTGTCTATCCCGCCGGATGACGGCAGGATTGGCGGTGTACATCAGGTTTTGAAAAGGCGGCCCGCGCTGCCGGTGATTGCCGTTACCGAGAACAGGCGTCATGCGATCGGGTATCCGTTCAATGTCAGGGAACGGCTGGTAAGATCGGACATCGATGAATTTCTGCTTTCCCAGATGATCATCTCCACCACCGAAACCGGGCGTCTCGCCGGAGAATTTGGCCAGCGTATCAGTGAGTACCATTCGAGTGAGGCGCGCTTCATGAACGTTATCCTGAACAACGTCGACGGCATCGTGGTGGCTGATCGCAGGAACAGGGTGCTGTTTGTCAATCCTTCGGCGCGGCTCATGCTCGGCGATCTGCTTGACAGAAGAACGAACAGGTTCCCGTATGATCCCCCGAGAAAGGAATTCCTCGAGATCAGGACGAACTCCGCGGACGGAGGGAGCGCGATCCTCGAGATGCGTTCCGTGAATACAACGTGGGAGGGTGAAGAGGCCCGTCTTATCTCGCTGCGGGATGTTACGACACGCAAGGCCGCCGAGCAGGCGCTTCAGATGAGCGAAGAACGCTACGCGCTTGCAGTGAACGGCTCGAAGGACGGCCTCTGGGACTGGGACCTGAGAAAAAACAGGATTTTTTTCTCCTCCCGTTGGAAATCGATGCTTGGCTATACCGACCAGGAAATCGGGGATGATCCTGAGGAGTGGTTTTCACGCATGCATCCGTCGGATGTCCGCCGGGTACGGAACGCGATCAATACCCACCTTAAAGGAATCTCCGAGCATCTCAAGACCGAGCACCGTATGATCCACAAGAACGGTTCCTGCAGGTGGGTGCTGGTACGCGGGACTGCGGTGCGAAATAAAAAAAAGGCGGCAATCCGCCTTGCCGGTTCGATGACCGATATTACCGAACGGAAAAAAGCGGTGCGGCAGCTAAAAAAGGCGCTGGCAGACCTTCGGTTCGCCCTTGCGTCCGAAAAAGTTCTCATGGAGGAACTCGACCGAAAGAACAAGGAGCTGGTCGAGCTTTCGATCACCGACGGTCTGACAGGGCTCTATAACCATCGTTTTCTACAGGAACGGTTCGACTTCGAATACAAAAGGTTGCGCCGGTACGGCGGTTCACTCTCCATAATGATTATGGACATCGACCATTTCAAAGCGGTCAATGATACCTACGGCCATCAATTCGGTGATTTTGTCCTCAAGCTGCTCGGCGAGCTCCTGAAATCCAATTCGCGGGAGGTCGACATTTGCGGCCGGTACGGTGGTGAGGAATTCATGGTCATTACCAACCTCCCGGCATCGGGGATCATGAAATACGCGAACAAACTTCACACTGCAATCGAAAACCACGTGTTTGCCTACAGCGGTCATTCGGTGCATATCACGGTCTCTATCGGGATCGCCGAATATCATTCTGAGCTTAAGTCAAGGCAGGAATTGATCGAACGGGCAGACAGCGCCCTGTATCAGGCGAAAAAAGACGGCCGCAATCTTATCCGGCTCTGGAAAGATGTCGGTCAGCAGGATGAAAAGACCATTGACCGGTCAGGCATTGAGGAGTTTAAAAAGAAATTCATCACCATTTCGGACCAGATGCGCAGTGCCTACATGGAAGCGACCGATGCGCTGATAAAAGCGATTGATGCAAAAGATCCGTTTGCCCGTGAGCATTCGCATACCGTTTCAAAATACGCGGTTGAGATTGCCGCATACCTGCGCCTTTCCGATTCTGAGATCGAGGCGATCAAATATGCGGCCCTTCTGCATGATATCGGCAAGATCGGCATCAAACAGGAAATTCTGATCAAAAAAGAGCAACTCACTCCGAAGGAGATTGAAGTATTAAAGAAACATCCCATTGTTGGATGTACTATATTAAAGGATGTTAAATTTCTTGAGAAGGAGCTGCCGATAATCCTGCACCATCACGAACGCTTTGATGGCAAAGGGTATCCTTACGGGCTTAAGGAACGTGAAATTCCGCTCGGCGCGAGGATACTTTCCGTGGCCGATTCATTTGACGCGATGACGGCGGGTCGGACCTATAAAACGAAACTTAATCGCGAAGCGGCGCTGGAGGAGCTTCGGCAGAAGAGCGGGAGCCAGTTCGCGCCGGAAATCGTAGAGGCTTTTCTTGCGCTGGCCGCCATGAGGAAGGTGTAACAGGCAGACAATCAGGCATAGCGGGAAAGGGTTGTTATACATCACTCCGTGCGATTATTTACGGATACCGACCAACCGGGGTACGAAACATGAAAATTAAAATCCAGGAACAGGGCCTTGTGACGGTTTTATCGCTTGAGGGCAACATCATGCAGGAAGATGTGACCCTTTTGCGCAATCGCATGGACGATCTTATCCATAATAAAAGAGTTATGCTGATACTTGATATGAATGGGGTGAGCTATCTCAGCAGCATCTGTCTCGCGGTAATTATCGACATGAAAAATCAGCTGAACGCCCATCAGGGCGACCTGAAACTGGCTGCGGTGAACCAGTTGATAAAAAACCTGTTTGAAATGACCCGTCTTATAAAGAAAATAGAACTATACGAAACCGTCGACGAAGCGTGCAGGTCTTTTAACCGTCACTGACGGCACTTAGCCGACGTTTCCTAACAGAGTCCGGTTTCGATTGATTCTATTTTCTGGCACAATTCCGCGTTGGTTTCCAGTTCGCTCTCGATTTTTTTGAGCGAATAAATGACGGTTGAGTAGTCCCTTCCACCGAATTCGAGACCGATGGTCCGTAGCGACTGGTTGGTGAGTTTTTTGCAGAGATACATGGCGATGGACCGTGGAAACGAGACATCCCGTTTTCGTGTATGGGCGGAAAGCTGATTTGGACTGATGCTGAACGCTTCAGCCACCCTTTTCTGGATGTTTTTAATTGAAATCCTCTGGTTCTTTCTCGCAATAACGTCTCCGCAGAGTTCTTTTGCCACATCGAGAGTGATGTCTCTGCCGGTGAACGATGAAGATGCGATGAGCTTGATGAGGGTGCCTTCCAGTTCCCTGACATTCGACGTAATATTGGCTGCAATAAATTCAACGACTTCTAGAGGAAGGGAGAGCCCGTCGGTTTCGGCTTTCTGCCTGATGATGGCCATGCGGGTTTCAAGATTGGGTGGCTGGATGTCGGCGGTCAGCCCTCCCATGAAGCGGTTGATGATATGTTCCATCATGTCCGGGATTTTATCGGGTGGACGATCGGAGGAGAGGACGATTTGTTTGCGTTCCTGCAGCAACTTGTTAAAAATTCTGCAAAACTCTTTCTGAGTACCCGGTTTTCCGCTGAAAAAGTGAATATCGTCGATAAGCAGAAGATCGACAGAGGTAAACTTCTTATAAAATGAGGTAGAATCTTTTTTATGGATGACGTAATTAATGTATTGGGTGGTAAACTCTTCGCTCGTAAGATACGCGATGGAATCGCACGTTCCCTCCGTTTGGGCAAAATGACCGATTGCCTGAAGAAGGTGGGTTTTTCCCAGGCCTGTGCCGCCATAGAGCACGAGAGGATTAAACGTCGTCTTTCCTGGCGCTTCGGCAACGGCAAGACCGGCTGCATGGGCCATACGGTTGCTGTCACCGACAATGAAGCGGTCAAAGGTGTAATTCGGATGAAATTGCTGGTAGGATTCCACCGCACGATGTGGTAGGCGATTTTTTGACGTTATCAAGGCTTCGCAGAGTGGTTCGACGATTTTCCAGTCTTTTTGGGTTGGAATAAAAGAGATCGTATCGAAAAGGATGTGCATCTCATTTAAAATGTCTTTTATTAAACCGCAGAAGTGCTCTTCGATGAAATCGGCGAAAAACTGGTTGGGGACCAGAACACGGGCATGGCCCCCTGCGAGCGAAAATTCGGTGGTGCGAAACCATGTTTCATAACTTGCCGGACCGATTTTTTCGAGGATTTTTTCGAGACAATGTTGCCATGGAGAGGTGCTGGAGATATCGCCTGACGGGACTGTTTTTAACATTTTATCCACATTCTTTCAACTTAACAAATCTAATGATGAACTTAACATTTGTTCGTTGATTGAAAAAAAACAAAAAATGGCTTTGTGGGTACCTTTATTTATTATAATACAATTACTTACAAATAATTTTTCATTGTTGAGCTGTGGTGTCCGTTTTGATTTCAATTAGTTATCCACAATCTTTCAACCCGTTGTTAACAGGAACTTATCCACATTTAATTACTGCTTTTTTGTGCAAACAATATACTATTCTTTGGATGCATGTCAAAGGTTTTTTTAAAAATTGTATCGCCATCTTGAAAAGGCCGAAAAATCAGGCGATTTTTTGCATTTATTGACAGGTCAGATTCGGCATAATGGCGGCGACGCACGGAATGGCAAAAACGGGAAATATGCGATATGTCAACATTTCTTGTTCAGAGATATCCTGGAGAGATAAAAACTCTAAAGATTTTTATAAAAATAACCGAATAACAGGATGTATCTCAGGGGATGTTCACCTTCAAGGAGGAATCATGCAACTGCAGCCGCTCAACCAGCCTTTGTTCGCCAACCCTCACCAATCAAATGATGGCGCCGCGCAATCATTGATTAATAAAGGTCAGCGAAGTCTTCGTTCCGGTACATCGACGCTTAATGCCTCTCTTCAGACGGAATATTTGAATGTCCAGACACTGTCCATGGAGTTCATGTCGAAAGACGGGGACAAGGTATCGTTGAGCTTTGAAAGTATTAAGTATCAGAAAACGCTTTTAAACATCGACGCTTCCGGCAGTCCTGAGGATATCGGTAAGGTTGTCGATTATATTAAGAAACAGTATGAAGATATGAAAAACGCCGTACTCAAAGAGTTCATCAAAAACATGGGCGGAACCGTCGGTGAAACTCAGGAAACCGAGGCGCAGAAAAAACTGAATATCCCCGAATACTGGAATGCTGAAAACACCTCACAGCGGATTGTCGATTTCGCCTTGCAGTTTTTTGATGCCTTCAGTGGCGCCGGAGAAGATTTTCTTCAGATCATTAAGGATGCGATAGACAAGGGTTTTGCGGAAGCCAGGGACCTGCTCGGAGATGTGCCGGGACCGGTGTCCAGCCTGATCAATGATACCTACGAACTGGTGATGCAGAAACTCGACAACTGGGCAAAGGAAACGGGAATTGAGACCGCACCGGAGCAGGAGATCGTTCAGGCGGCCTGAGCCCGAAGGTGAGGGATATTATCGGGAGCCGTTATTTTTTCTGAAGGCATAGCCGACCCAGAACCGGTGCAGCAGAGTAATGACCGGAGAGCCGGTCCGGTGGCGCGAAGACCAGGGGCTGATGCCGATTTCATACCCTCCCCAGAATGCATAAACATTCGAGGGTCGTAGTTCGAGCCCGCAATGAAACGTCGGGCCGTTATCGCGCAAATTTTTGGTATCGGTTGAGTAGGCGAGAAGAAATCCCGCAATGGATCGGAAACGGGTTGAAACCGTTCCTTTTATCACTTCATAACCCCATGCATAGCGTTCTCCCCCGAGGAACGGAGTGTTCTGCAGGGAAAAACCATATTCAAGAGAAGCAATAACAAGGCTGTCATTGATGTTGACCAGCACACCGGTTTTTGCGCTGTGGTCCCACCAGGCATCGGCCTGAAAGTGGCAGAACGACAATGTCGAAACGGACAGCCTGATCCCGGCCAGCGGCGGTGAGAGGTACCCGAACCCGGCTCCCAGAACATAGTAATAAATTCTGATCCCGGTCGCGGCATCCGGTATTATGCTCTCCGTCCCGGTCATTGCAAGTACGCCGAAGGCGCCCAGCCGTTGAGATTCGTATCCGGCCCCGGCTTCCAGGCTCGGTCTGCTGAAGGAAAAGCTGCCGGTCATCCGACCGCCTGACGCGTCCCCTGAAAAGGAGCGTCCCTCTGTGGTGCTTGTACCGGTTAATCCGAAGCCAACGGTCAGGGATTGCCGCAAGGGCAGGAACAGCCTGAACCCGGAGATACTGTATTTTCCGCCGAGCAGACCGGTATTGGACGTGAACAAACCCGGTTCTCTGACCGAAGCGATTACCGAAGGATTTGCCCACCATCCAGCGTTCTGTGTAAGGTCTTCGAGATAGATCGTACGCTCATAAAAGTAGTACAGGCTGTCGATATTCGATACACCGGAGGAGGTGTAGAGGGAAGCACTGAAAATAATCAAAGAGGACAATACCTGAATTCTTCGCATGAGTGACAATCTATCGAATCCGTATGGGCAGGTCCAACCCCTGTTTCTGCAGTTCATTGAGGACCGTGCGCAGTACCTCCAACTGGTGTTCAAGTTGTTGCATCTCCTTAAGAAGCGGGAGTGCGTTGGCTCCCTTAAACCGCGAAGCGAGCGTGTCAGACGAACAGACAAGCATATCCGCTCGCACGAGAATTTTTTTCACTCTGGCGAGTGCCGTTTCTATCGTTTCCACGGAAGCGGGGACCGTTGAATGGAGGCGTGCGGCAAGATCAGCGGTCTGTTCGATAACCATGGAAATCGAATCGGCCCTGCGCTTAAGTTCTCTGTCGGTTTTTTTCAGTAGAACCGAAAGAGAGTAGGTCGTGGAGTCGACAGCCCTCAAGAGTTCTCCCCAGGTCGCGCTGAGCGGTTTTTTCGAGGGGGTGCCCAGCGTAAGTCGCTTGATAATGGCAGCAACCGTGTCGACAAGCTCCTCAAGACGGCTGATATGGGAAACCGCTTCGGTAGGACCCATGAGGAATATTCCTTTGAGAAGCTCTTTTTTTCCAATGGGCCGTGCTTTCGCGTCACCGGGATTGATGGAAACATAACGGTCTCCCATCAGTCCCTTATCTTCGGCGAAAATGCGGTATCCCTCGTAAAACGCGATCTCATGGTCGCTTTCTATCACCACAAAGGTCTGGTGACCTTTCCATGAGATGGAGCGGACGATTCCTGCATCGGTCCCCCGTACTTTGACCGGGTCTTCTATGCGCAGGAAGCTCAACGAACTGACCTTTTCGAATACAACGGTTCTCTGATACACTGTTTTGAATATTTTGTTGGATAGAAACGCGGCAGGGACAAGCAGGAAAATGATAAGGAAAACGATTACCGCAAACCCGAGGTTTCGATCGCTCATAGAGAGAAGATAGGTGAAAGCGTATTTGCCATGCAAGGGTCTGGTCGTGCGGACGGCAGGGTTCCGGAAAAGGTGAAAGGCGGCCGTGACCAAAGTAACATCTTCAAAATCATGGGCTAAGGCTGATACTCGGTCCAGATGCTGTCAAGAGGAAAGGCATCAAGTTTAGGACCGATAAAACCGATAGTATAAGAGAGACTTCCTAGACGATATCTTGAGCGAAAGGGTACCCATGGCTTCACCATTTGCGCTTGAAAGCATTTCCGGTGCCGATCTCACCTCCATGATCAATGCGCTCGTTGCCATTGAACGGAACAAGGTCACCCGTGTCGAAACAGAGCGAGCCGGATACCAGCTTAAAATAGATGCCTATGGCAAACTTCGTTCGCTCCTGTACGATATCAAGACAAAAGCCACCGAACTTTCGAAAATGACCTCATTCGATCTTTTCACCCCGAAGAGCAGCGATGAAAAAGCAGTGACCATCTCCGGAGGAAGCGGTGCGGTGGACGGCCAGTACAACGTGAATGTATTTCAACTGGCTGCCAACGAAAAAATGATCAGCGCTGACGGCCGGATCACCAGTCAGAGCGCCACCCTTGCAAGCCAGGGAATTACCACCGGTGAAATGAGTATCGGCGGTGTGTCAATAATGATTGACGATAATGACACCATCCAGGACCTCCGCAGCAGGATCAACAACGCCACCGATGCCAAAGGCAATAAACTCGGGATTACCGCATCGGTCCTCAAAGTCTCCGATGAGAATTTCAGGCTCGTCATTTCGGCAAGAGAGAGCGGAAGCACCGGCATCGCCTATCAGGACCTTTCCGGAAGCACCCTCCAGGATCTCGGCATTATTGCCGATGCGGCAGGTGATAAAGGAAACGTGAACCAGATGTTGCGGTCTCAGACCGACATCGTCGCCGCCTTCAATGCGCTTGGAACCGGAGAGACCATCGTGTACGCCGGAACCGATCATGACGGCAGGGCGGTGTCGAACACCTTCATAAAGTCGGCGACCGGCACCATCGATGATTTCCTCAAACAAGTGAGCGCGACCTTTCATGGAATGGCCGAGGTGACGGTTGACCCCGACGGCACCCTTGTCATCGTCGATAAAATCACCGGCACATCGCGCCTGACCGTGAGCGCCTTGACGGCAGGCGCCGGCGAACACTCCATGAGCATTTCGCAGGTCGGCGCCGAAGGCGCCGGAGTTCTTTCAGCGGGCAAGGACGCTTATTTCAGCATCGAAGGGCTCTTCATGCAGTCTTCCGTTAATTCGATAAGCGAATTCGTCTCCGGGGTGACCTTTGATTTCCACACCGTTGCCGCGGAACAGCCGGTTTCCGTCGGTATAAGCCGGGATTTTTCCGCCATACAAGGTAAATTTCAGGAACTAATCGACAGCTACAATGCATTGTCCGCGTACGCAAAAACCGCGACCGCGGCGGCCGACCCGAACGTTGAAGACAGTACCGGTGGGGAACTGGCGGGCGACATGACCGTAAGAAGCATCGTCAATGCGGTCCGTGACGCCTTCAGGCAGCAGTATGACGTGTTGGGAAGCGATCTGACAAGTTTCACCATGATCGGACTCAAAAGCGACAGCAGGACCGGCGAATTCTCTCTTGACGAAAAGAAGTTCAAGGCCGCCGTTGAAAAAAACCTTGAATCGGTACAGAAACTTTTTGTCACTCTTGCCGTTGCCGATAATGCCAACGTGACGCTCGGGCGGAGCACTAAAGAAACCCGGCCGGGTCGGTATATCCTCGAAGAGGTGGATGCAACGCATCTGCGTATCCGTCTCGAAAACAGCAGTGAATGGTATCTGTCCGATGCGCGCGTGGGAGACGTGGCGACCTTCTCGTCCGGGCCGGCAAAAGGACTTTCGGTTACGGCCCCGGAGGGGACCATTACCGGTTCCCTGTCGTTTAATTTCCAGAAGGGGCTTTCCACGGTTCTCGATGAAGCCGTCGCCAAACTGACCGATACCCGCGAAGGAGTGGTTTCGCTGCGTCAGACCGCCCTGCAGAAAAGCATTGCACGAGCAGACGACCGGATCGATACGCTGAATACCCGCACCGAAAAATACCGTGAGCGTCTTGTCCGTCAATTTACAAACATGGAAACGGTATTGAACAACATGCAGCAGCAGAGCGGCCGTATCGCCAACTTATTCAACGTATAAACAACCAGGAGGAGGCACCGATGAACCAGGGGTATGCGGCATATCGCAACGCGAACGTTGATACGGCGGATCAGGGAAAGCTGATACTGATCGCCTACGATGTGGCCATTAAACACTGTAAACTTGCCCTGGAAAAATTCGAAGATCATCACCAGCTGAACGAACGTACGAGGCATATATTCAAAGTGCAGGACGCGGTCACCGAACTGCTCTCCGCGCTGAAGCTTGATACCGGAGAGGTGGCGCACAACCTGTACCGTTTGTACGACTATATGCTGCGCTCACTGGTGCAGGCCGGCGTTAAAAACGAAAAAAGCAAGGTTGAGGAGGTACTGAGCTACCTGCTTGAGCTTCGCAGCGCGTGGGAAAGCGCGGTACACAAGGTAAAAAGCGAACAGCCGGTGCCGGTGACGGCCGGCGTGGCGGGATGGACGCGATGAACCTCTCCCTTTCCGCGCAGATCACCCGGCAGCTGGCTCTGATCAGGGACCTGTTCCGCGCCGTCAGAGACATGACGACGGGAGTCCTGAACGATTTTTCCCTCGAGGCGCTTGACACGATGGTGCGGCAGCGGGAAGTCCTCCTTCTTCGTATCGATTCAGAGAAAGAGGCTTTAATCAGGATACACGGTTCGCCTTACGTGAACGGGCATGCCGCGTACCGTGACATCAGGAACAGTATCGACGACATCAGACGTTATGATCAGGAGGCTGCCGCCCTGGTCAGGCAGCGCATGGACGCGGTGCAACGGGAGCTGTCCTCCCTCTCCGATACATCGCGCGCCGCGCGTGTGTATACCAGCAACAGCAGAATTTAGCGTCCGCCGGGAACGGTCAATTCACGCATCCGGGAAGCGATAGCCGTGCGCGGCACGAGACACTCATCGCCGGTGCCCATGTTTTTTACTTTTATCATTCCGACATTACTCTCCTCACCGCCGATAAAAAGGGCAACCATTGCACGGGCGGCATTGGCGAGTTTCATCTGTTTGCCGGGATTCGCCCGTTTGAGGGCGAATTCGCATGATATACCCGCCCTACGCAGTTCACGGGCCAGCGTAATCACCTCGCCGGGTTGATCATCGGAAAAGGTGATGATAAAACAGTCGCATCGCCCGGGCCGCGGCGGCACGATTCCTTTTTCTCTCAGAAGGTCGGCGAGGACAACATCGCCGGCCGCGAACCCAACCGCCGGTGTAACGGGCCCGCCGTACTGTTCCACCAGCCGGTCATACCGCCCGCCACCGGCGATTGCCCGCATGCTTCCCGCAGCATCGAACAATTCGAACACGATGCCGGTATAATAGGCGAGTCCCCTGACCACGCCGATGTCGAATACCGCATAGTCGTCAAGGCCGTAGGCGCTCAGGAGGGCAAAAAGCTGCCGCAGCGGTTCGAGCGAAGGCGGAATGTTTCCTCCATTCACGAGCTCATCGAGGGAGCGGGCGGCAAGCACCCGTTCGATACGGTCCCGCATGGCGCTGTCGGGTACGGCCGCCGCAAGCCTCTCTTCAAAAACAGACGGCGGCAGTTTCGACTTTTTGTCAAGATGGGCGAACACGGCGCTTCGCTGTCCGGCTTCAAGGCCCGCCGCCGCAAAAAGCTCGTCTACCAGCGTGCGGCTCGAAATGCGGACCTTGAAGTCGGCGGCAGTCAGGCCGAGGTCGCGCATCATGTC
>JAFGOU010000313.1 GCA_016926315.1 Chitinispirillaceae bacterium | reverse complement strand
GCGCCTTTTCGAATTCATCGACCGTGACAAAGGTGCGGAAAGAAGCCGGATACATCTCCGTTGCCGTGGGTGCGAAGACCACGGCGCAACCGGCGTTCTCCGCCGCAGCACAGTCCTTTTCGAACGGCCGCGGATACCGGTCCAGATCCTCTTTCGGGCCGAACTGGGTCGGGTTGACAAAAATACTCATGACCGTCACGTCGGTGCTCTCTCTCGCGCGGGCCAAAAGCGACAGGTGCCCCTGGTGCAGCGCACCCATGGTGGGTACCAGGCCGATGGTTCGCCCCTCCCTGCGCCGGGTCTCCGCATAGTTGCGCATTTCATCAATGGATGATAGAACGATCACACCCGCACTTCCTCCGGTTTGCCGAACGCTTCAATCAGCGGCGTCCCCGCCAAGCCGCCTTGTCGCGCGTTCCCATGGGCTGGTACCAGGTCACGCCGGGCCTCGCCTTTTCAATCTGCTCAACGATCTCGGTATAATCGGCTTCATTATTCACGAAATCGATACCGTCGGTATTAATGACCAGAAGCGGCGACTGCTCATAATGGAAAAAATAGTGGTTGTATGCTTCGTTAAGCTGCGCAAGATAGGACGGATCCATGTTGGATTCATAGGAGCGCCCCCGCCTGACGATGCGTTTGAGCAGCACGTCGGTCGACGCCTGAAGGTAAACCACCTGGTCAGCGCGCGGTACCTGCGTTTCAAGAATGTTCGCCACATGGTTGTAAAGCTGGAGCTCGTCATCGTCAAGATTGATAGATGCGAATATCCGGTCCTTGGCAAACATATAATCGCTTACCGTTACCGCGTGGAACAGGTCCTGCTGTGAAACGGCCTCGCCGAGCTGCCGGTAGCGGCTGAGCAGGAACCACATCTGCGTCTGAAACGCCCATGACTTACGGTCATGGTAAAAACGGGGAAGGAACGGATTGTCGTCAAGGGCTTCGAGTACCAGCCGGGCGTTCCAGCGCTCCGCCAACAGGGTGCACAGGGAGGTCTTTCCCACGCCGACAACACCCTCGACGGTCACAAACGAACAGGTACCCGGGAAAGCCGGTTCATTGTGCTGCATGTTCATTTCCCCGCTCGATATATCGAATCTCCTGTTGCAGCACTTCCGGACGCATTGCCCATTGCTGACCGCTTACGGCCGGTCCGGTTACCGTTTCAGGCGCAATCTCAGACAACCCTTCAATGCAGAACCGGCGGTCAGCGATACGCGGGTGCGGAATGACCAGCCGTGCATCATTAAGTTGTATCTTTCCGAACAGCAGGATGTCAATATCCGCGGTGCGCGGAGCATTTTTTCCCGTTCGTTCGCGTCCCAGGCGCTTTTCGATATCCTGGCATGAATCGAGCAGTTCATGCGGCGTACCACCGTATCTTCCCCGCAACAGGCGGTTGAAATACCACGGCTGGCCGGCAGCGCCGCCCAGAGGTTCAGTCTCCATCAGACACGACATAAACAGGGGCGGAACAAGGAGAGCGCCGAGCGCCGTCTCCATCCTGCGCATATTCTGTGCCCGGTCACCGAGATTCGTACCCAGGCTAAGAACGATGTCCACCATGGTGAATAAAATACGTTGCCGCCAACGCCCTCAGGCTCTACTCCCCTTTTTATTTTCGACCGCGAAAGCGCTTTTTCTGACAAACGATTGTCGATCCGCGTCATTTCAACGAGCGTAGTGAGGAGAAATCTGACAGCGTTCGCAAAGGGGCAGGGATGCATCCTGTTATGAGACGATTAATAAATCTCTCCCCGCCCTCTTTTTTTGTTATACTAAATCATACCGGCCCATGGTATTCTGTCTTTTAAAGGGGAGGTTGTATGTGCGCACGTTATGCAGCTGTTACCGCTGTTATTGTCCTATTCACCTCAGGATTCAGCCAGACGCTCGACATCTCCGGCCGTGTGGTGGATCAAACGGGCCAGCCGCTTGAAAACGTCGGCGTACTGCTTGTGGGCCAGGAGAGAATAACCGCCACCGATGCGCAGGGCCGCTATGCCTTTGGTTCGAGTCCGGTTAACGGGTCAAAGGCTCTCCAGACCAGACCGTCGCCACGTCTGACCCGCGGCACGCTCCGGTTTTCCGTTATTGGCAGAAACCTTCCGGTGACGATCACCCTTTTTGACCTCAAGGGCAGAATAATCCGCGAATTCCGGCTCGGTCCACTCCCGGCCGGCGCCTATTCCTACGACCTTTACCAGGGCACGAGCCGCCTGCCCTCAGGCATGGTGGTCCTGCAGGTGCGGATCGGCACCGACGCCTTTATCCTGAAATCCGCCGGATCAGACCGGGGACTCACCGGCACCGCCACGCCGGCAGGATTCGACCGCCTCTCCGCTCCCCTCGCTGCCAGCGCCGCACCGGTCGATTCTCTCTTTTTCTGGATCACCGGATATGAAAACGCAAAGCATCCGCTGACTTCACTTTCCGCAGCATCACTCATTGACACGCTCAGGCCGGGCATTGCCTTCGAGCCGCACTTTTTCGGCAACGGCGACATCATTGACATGCGCGACAGCCAGACCGTGCATCTGCCCATCCCCCAGCGGATGCAGGTGGTGGTGTTCGGCGAAGGGTATGCCCTGGCCGACCTTGCTGCCGGCCGCTACGAGACCGATCTCGGCCGCTGGATGACCGATGTGTTCAGGCTCAGGATAGCGGCCTATTTCAAGGAGTCGTATATTGTCTGGAAATTCCGGTCGCCCTCAAATCAGCATCTGACCGGCGAAGGCCAGGTGGACTCCTATTTCAAGCTGCCGCTTTCGGGCAGGGCCATGGCCTCGGGCCCGTACGACTCGGCCGCTGCCATCATGTGGCGCGCACTCCAGCGCTTTCCGTTCATGCCCCGCGACTACGCCTATGGGTCAGCGGCGCGCAACCTGGTCTGCTCGTTCATGCTGTACGACTCCACCCGCTCCCGCAGCGGCTTTTCAGGCCAGATGCGCACCTTTTCCAATCCCTCCACGACTTCGCAGCGGGTGTATGTCGCCATGGCGCTCGGGCAGCAGCACGAGTTCATGCATGCCATGGCCCGTCTGTCGGACGAGTACTACGACGCAGGCCACTCGCCGCTGGGCGCCAGTTCGGCGACCCAGACCTCCCAGCGCATTACCAACGTTGTTTTTTCCGCAAAATGCGACTCCCTGCCGTGGAAACATCTGCTCAAGGGCGACGCCATCAATCCGGATACCGACAGCCTTATCGGCGCATTTGGCGCCAACGGAAGGTTTCACCCGACACTCAAGTGCCTGATGAACGGGACCCACGACAATGCCGACCTCTTTGGCGGCAACGGGCTTCTGCGTACCGACGACCGCCACTGCAACTGGTGCGAGGAGCTGCTGGCATTCAGAACCTATGAGCGGGTGCTGGTGCTGCCGGATCAGGCCACCGCATGGGAGTGCTGGGTGACCGACTACCGCGGCCCGTTCTACCGCTGCTTCGGGTTTTACGTGCCGGCAGTGGTGCCGCAGACGAATAATACCGGGGTGGCATATTTCATGCCGTGCATTCAATAAGCCGGGAACAGGTACCTTCAGTTCGTTTATACCGGTCAGACACCAAGCCTGAACCGCAGTAACGCCCACTCGTCAAGCCTAGCCTCCTGCTCGAACGTCAGGCCTATGCCGGTAAAAACGCTTTTAAGATTCGGCGCCTGGAGCGGCGTAAATCCGCTGAGCAGGAGCGTGCCGCCCGGCGCCAGTGCCGATGCCAGGTTGCACGACAGGTCGCAGAGTGTTTTTTCCAGAATATTGGCGGCCACGAGATCAAAGCAGGAACCCCAGGAATCCGGCGCTGCGTCGGCAATCGTGACAGTGGTTGATGATTGGTCGAGACGCGCGTTCCTTTCCGCTTCCCCGATCGCAGTGGGATCGATCTCCGTCGCCGCGACCCGGGGAACGCCGTGAGCGCGCGCCAGTCTGGCCAGTATGCCGGTGCCGGTCCCGACGTCGAGGAACGAGCGCGGTGTATACACCCTGCACCAGTAATCCACCGCCCTGACACAAAGCCGCGTGGTCGGGTGCGACCCTTCGCCGAACGCGCTGCCCGGATGCTGCGGAATGAGAAGCGTTCCAACCGGTACGTCTTCGGGTACGTTTTCCGGCGCATGGACCAGGACCATGGGCGCTATGCGGATAAAATGCGGCTCAGCAAAGGGAAACGCCATTTCTATGGACCCTGCACTACATCACTGATTCTTCTTATCGGCGAATAAAACCCGGCACGAACCATCTTTCGCAGAATGGAATCGGCTGCATCACCGGTAATCTGACTCTCACGACAGGACGCAATCAGTATCCCGACGGTACCGGTATAGGGGATTTTATGGCGGTCGCAGACCTTTCTTGCAGCCTTGTCATCGGAGGCCACGATGCAATTCGCATACTGCGCGTGCGCAATGCAGGGAGCCTCACCTCTTCCCAGCGAATCTATAAGCGAAATATAGAATGTCTGTTCTTTTTTCGAAAGCGTGATCAGTTTAAAGCGGTTGTCCTTCAGCAAAACCTCCACCTCGCGTAACGCGCTCTCTTTCTTCATCCCGGCGCACAGTTCGTCATACACACTCCATACAATAATACCGCGGCCTTCATACCGCGATAAAAGCAGTGCGGTTGCATCGGCAATGAAAAAATTGCTGAGAACCGTGGTATCGAATACCAGCTTTTTCTTATGCATTTTTTATATCGCTCTCACTGAAAGCGCCGTTCTGTTGCAGGTCGTGTTCTTCAAGCCAGTGCCTGATTTCCAGCACGGTCATGCCCATTTCCTCCGACAGCTTTCCAATGCTGATATACCCACCCTGATAGGCCGCCAGCGCGAGACGTTGCCGCTCGGCAAGTTCCATCGTCTCAAACTGGTAACAGCGCGAAACCGCCTGTCGCACCAGTTCACCAACCGGTACCGCGCGTTTTTTCGACAACAGTTTCAGACTCTGTGCCGTTTGGGACCGCACCTTGACATGAATTACCGAAGTGTTCATTTATACCTCCACGGATATCGGTATATACGTTTGTATATAATATACTACAATTTGTACAATGATACCACCGGTAAGCGACCTCACGGCAACAGCCTCGTATAGCGTTTGCCGATGTTACCCTTGTTACGCGGTGCGACAGGGTAATCGTAAATCATCCGACCTGAATTCAATCCGTCCTGTTGGAAACCGTTGCTCCCGCCGCAACATACCCCACGTTCCAGTCGTGCATCACGGGCTGGAACCCCCG
>JAFGOU010000312.1 GCA_016926315.1 Chitinispirillaceae bacterium | reverse complement strand
AATGACCTATCAGAAGGACGGCAATGACAGCATTTCCCGTGTAACCGTCTATGACGCGGCCAACACGCCGCTTTGCTACGGCGTTTTTTCCTACGGGGTGAACCGCGTGGTCGTTTCCGGCAAAAAATGGTCCCTGCGCACTGCGCTGGAGGGAAAGGGGCGCCGTAGCGTGGTGCTGCGAGTAGCGCTTGATGAGCCCTCCACGGTCCGGTGCGAGCTTCTGTCACTCTCCGGAAAGCGCCTTTGCGTCATGCTCAACGAACCGCTTCAAAAGGGGGTGCATCGTCGTCTGGTCCCGCTTGTTCCAGAGGGGTCCCGGGCCCTGTCCAGGGGCGTCTATTGCGCCGCGCTCTCCATCAATGGCCAGACCGTTGCCGTTGAGCGGCTTCTCGTTCAGGATAGAGAGGCGGTGATCCGATGAAACATTTCACTAGTACCGTCATCTCCCTGGGGTATCTGCTTATTTCGTTCGCTGCTGGCGGATGGTGCAACAGCGATCCGGCGCAGTCGGTGGCGCCGCCCGGCGTCATTTTCGAGCTGCTCGCGCTCACCCGCGACCTTCCGACCGTTGCGGCACCGACGTATCTCTCTCCCGCGGACATCGTCGTGTCGCCGGACAGTCAACGGCTCTACATTGCCGAAAAGACCGCCAAACAGATTTCGGTGGTCGACTGCGCGACAAAAA
Organism: Chitinispirillaceae bacterium; assembly: GCA_016926315.1. The sequence goes on along the minus strand of JAFGOU010000312.1, from coordinate 4,216 downwards.
CCGTTTTGAAGAAAATCAAGCTGCCCAACGAGGTGACCGGTATCGCGGTCGCGCCCGACGGAGCGAAACTCTACGCGACCTGCTCGTCCGATCTCTGGCCTGCGGGTATGGTGTGTGAAGTCGACATAAGCAGCGGCAAGGTGGTGCGGAGGATTGCCGTTGGTCACAGCGTGCGGGCCCCGGTAATGGCTCCTGACGGTAAAACCCTTTATGCCTGCAATGTTTATGATAATGACCTTTCGGTCATCGACCTCGCGAGCGGAAAGGAAACCGCGCGTATTCCGGTGGTCAGGGAGCCCTACAGCGCCGGCATCACGCCCGACGGGTCGGTGCTGGTGGTTGCCAACTCGCTTCCCGCGGAAAAAGCGACCGATACCCTGAATATCACCTGCAGGATATCGCTCATTGCCACCGGCACGCGGCAGGTCGTTGCCACCATTCCATTGACGAGAGGAAGTCACTCCGCGTTCGGTTTGACCGTTTCTCCCGACGGGAACTACGCTTTTATCACCCACCTGGTGGCCATGTTCACCATTCCCGCGGTGCAGATCGAAGGGGGATGGATCCATACCAACAACTGCGCGATCATCGATATCAAGGGGCGCCGGTTGCTCAACGATGTTACGCTCGACCGTGCCACCATGGGTTCGGCCAATCCGTGGGGAGTCGCCTGCACCAGGGACGGGAGCATCATCTGCATCGCGCATTCCGGGAGCAACGAGCTTTCGGTCATCGATCTGAAGCAGATGATTACCAAGGCCTCGGCCGGCAGGGAGCTTGAACGGGATTTTCAGGCGCTCTATTCCATCAGGCAGAAGGTGCCGGTCAAGGGAAAGGCGCCGAGGGCCCTGGCCATTGTCGGCAATAAAGCGTACACTGCCGGCTATTTCGGGGACGATGTGGAGATCTTCGACCTTACCCCCTCCCTGGGCCCGGACCTTGCCCCTGACGCGAAAGCGTCCGGGACCATAACCCTCGGGCCGGCCAAAGCGTTGACCCCCAGACGAAAAGGGGAGTTTCATTTTTTTGACGCGAGCATCTGCTATGAAAAATGGCAGTCGTGTCACTCCTGTCATCCCTTTACCAGGCCCGATGCGCTGAACTGGATCCTTAATACGCAAAACAGTACGCCGAAAAACGCGAAGAACATGCTTCATTCCTGGTGGACCCCGCCGACTTCCTGGGCAGGCAAGCGTCCCGCGGCAGGAGGGATCGACGGTTCCATACGGTCGGGCATAAGTTCCGAGCTGTTTATCCAGCCGAGCGAAGAGGTTGGCGTGCCGCTCGACACCTTTTTCATGCGTCTCGCGCCGGTTCCCAGCCCCTTTCTCATCAAGGGCAGGCTGAGCGCGGCCGCGGTCCGCGGAAAGGCCATCTATTCCCGGATCGGCTGCAACCACTGCCATCCGGCGCCGCTCTATACCGATAAAAGTTTTCACAACGCCGGCGTCGAGGACCCGTATGACGCCAATACGCAGTGGGACACCCCGTCGCTCATTGAAGCGTGGAGGACCGGTCCTTTCGGCCATCTGGGATCCTATGAAAATATCGGCGATATCATCAGGCTCCGTGCGCATTCGATCGGCGCGACCCAGCTCAGCCAGGAGGAGTTCGGCGATCTTATCCAGTACATTTTATCGCTGTAGGCGCTTGTTGATATCGGGCGTTTTTTTCTGCGGATCGACATTCTTTGTCAGAAAAAACGCTTATCATTACTCCACCGCACCTTCATTGTTTCTGGCTTCGCCAGGTCTGGAGAACCCATGTTAAAAAAAGCCCTTTTTATCTGCACGCTTCTGATCGCGTCATTCGCACCCGCTGTTTTCGCAAACGACTCCCTCCCGTCCTTCATGCTCTGGGGCCGCGCAACGTTCGGACAGGTGGTGTCGTCAATTTACGAGACCGGATCGTATGACTTTGATTTTGAAAAGGAATGGCTTCAAAATTTTGAAGGCGGCGTCCGGTTGAACCGTCAGATCTCTCCTGAGCTTTGCGGAAGGTTCCACATCGGATTCGGCGCCATTGCATCGACCGTGGGCCAGAAGAATTCTCCCTCAGCCGAGCTCACGGCGCGCAAATTTGCGGCGGTGCTGCTCGACGGCTCCATGCTGTATTCGCGTCCGGGTTTTTTGATGGAAAACGATTCACTGCAGGTGGAACTGGGCTATTTTCCCTTCAAATACCATCCGCAGGCCATGAACCTTGGCGAATACCTTTTCCGGACCGGCGTCTATCCCGGAGTGGTCGTCTGCGGATTTGAACATGCCAACAACGATAAACCCAAACTGGGCGGAATCCATCTTGGCTATGGCGCGCCGATGGCGGGCTGGCTCAAGCTCGATCTGCTTCTCAACGCCGAGCTGGATATGTACCCCCTGCACGACCTCAACCTGACCGGCATCGCGACCTATGCGCCGCACCGCGTTTTTACCCTGGGCGCGGGCGTGGAATTCGCGCGGCTTCTTGTCCTCGATGAGCGAAAAACAACGCCGGGAACGAATCAGCGGTCGGTGGACAATTGGGTCGGGTATATTGACCCCTTGACGGGCGATACGACGCTCTATACCTTCAAGGGTACCAAACTCATGGGCCGCGCGACACTCGATCTCAAGGCCGCGCTTGAAATCGCCACCGGACCGCTGGCGTTTTTCGGCAGGGAAGATCTGAAAGTCTATGGGGAAGCCGTGGTGCTCGGGGTAAAAAACTATCCGGGATGGTATGCCGATCGACAAAAACGGATGCCGGTCATGTTCGGCATCAACTGGCCCACCAACCAGCTCCTCTCCTATGCGATCGTTCCGGGAGTCATGGGATATCTTCTGGAGCAGAAAAAAGGCGACCGCGCATTCATGGGAATGACTATCAAGGAAAAGCACTTCAAGGCAGGGGCGTTCGGTATCGGCGGAATGATTACCGGGGCGGCGTCATGGCTCCTTGACCGGATGCTGAATACCAATACGAAGCTGGACCTGCTTGCCGTGGAGGGGGAATATTACGGGTCGATGTTCGCAAATTCACAGGAATACATGTGGAAAAGCCGTTCGCCGGTACCGTACACCGGCACCTCCAGCGGGATGAACCATGTAAACTGGAGTGACAGCCTGGCAAAAACGGATGACGACTGGAAATGGTCGGTGTACGCCTCACGAAAGATCGGAAGCCATTTCAGAGTAAGCGCCCAGGCTGCAAGCGACCATACGCCCAAGAACTGGTATACGCCGGGCCCTCCCTCTTTTGTAAAATATACCGAAATGGTGCCCCGGTCCAGGGACTGGTACTGGATGACAAGGGTGACGTATTATTTCTAGGAGGACGACAGGAATAAAACAGAAGGGGTATCCACCGAGAAACCTTCCTTTTGATAGCACCATCGTGTAGATTTTCGGAGGGTGCAGACTTTCGGCCCGGACAGCCATCGTACACTCATTCGTGTCTGGGTTAGCCAGAAAGCGGGACACGGAGGGCAAACCATTTTATGCGATTTCTTGTTGTTTTCCCGGCCGTTTTTTTCATAATCGGGTGCGCAACCGGCAATGTAACGAATGGAATCCGGCATCTTGAGCAGAAAAATTATGCAGCGGCAATAGCTTCGTTTGACCGTGCCGCAGCTCTCAGGCCCCACCCGCGGCTATACTATGGATATTTCCAGGCATACATGGGAATAAAGAATTATGAAAATGCCCTTAAATACCTGACGGTCGGCATGTTAAAATACCCGAATGATGCTTGGTTAAACCTGTGTGCGGGTCATTGGCATTTGCACAAAGGGAACGATGCCCGAATGGCGTTATTTCATTACGAAAAGGCCCGCGCCGCGCGGTTCGGAAAGCCCGGGAACATAATGTACGAGCGCATTAACCACTACATCGGGATGGCAAAAGACCAGATGGTTGTTGACTCATTAGAAACAATTCTTAACGCACAATAATTGACGGCGCCGTATTTTTTCGGAACCACACCCTTTTTCCGGCGCGGTTCATATATTTCAAGAAGGTATTTTCAGTACCGGGGCGCTGCGGATCGGAGATCGCCCGGTCGTTGCCCGCAAAAAAACCGGCGGGGAATGCAAATGGAAATACCCGACAGGAGAGCTGATGATGTAGATTACCCTATCGGTTCGATCACCGGTTACGGGGTCATACGTTACGGTGTTATTCCGGAGAATCCGCGTGAGGGGAGGATAACGATGGAAACGGTTACCATCATGCCGTGCCTT
>JAFGOU010000311.1 GCA_016926315.1 Chitinispirillaceae bacterium | reverse complement strand
GTCAACGGCTCGGTCACCAAGGTTCCTGACCTGCCTCAGTACGACTCCAACACGGTCGTAACGCTCACTCCTGTGCCCGACGCCGGCTACCACTTCACCTCCTGGAGCGGCGACCTGACCGGCTCCGGCAACCCTGACTCTATCGTCATGGACGGCAGCAAGAGCGTCACTGCCGGCTTCGCGCTTGATCTGCCCTCGGCACCGGTCCTTGTTTCACCGTCCGACAATGCGGTCATACTTGTCGACAGCGTCGTGTTTATCTGGAACGGGTCAACGCCGGCCGTTGATACGTATGCTGTCGAAATCGCAACCGACTCGTTAATGTCAACTATTGTCTCTGTCGATACGCTGGCTGATACGGCACAAACACGCAAAGGCCTTGCCAGCGGAATAAGCTACTGGTGGCGCGTCAGGGCGCACAACCTAAGCGGCTGGGGAGAGTGGAGCGATACGCTCAAATTCACCCTCGCAAGCACCGCGGTGTCGCTTCCGAAGAGTTATTCACTTAACCTCTATGGTGTGTCGGGAGCGAGGTCCATTATCAAATATGCCCTTCCGGCGCCTTCCCTGGTGTCCATAAGGATCTACAGCATCCAGGGGAAACTGATAAAAACGCTTGTCGAATCACGGCAGGCGGCAGGCTATTACCGGATCCCGTCCAATCTCTCCGCGCTGTCCAAAGGTTTTTACATTCTCTCCTTTCATGCGGGAAGCTGCGTCATCAGGAAAAAACTGGTCAATTTCTGACGCCGGCCCCCTTTCCTTTGCCCTCGGTGCATAAGGGTAGTGGTGTTCCTTTGCGAGCAATATCTAATTTTATCTGTCCGTACTATCAGGTCTGTTCCAGACGATAAAAACCCAAATTATCAGGAAATACCGTCCTTATGGATAATGTGGAAATAATTCCCAAGGGAAGTATCGGAAGGGATTTCATCCCGCCAAAGTTCCTGCCGGACGGGGAAGACGAATACTATCTCAGGAATCGGCAGATTAAAGTACCGCCGGAGCGATGGCGTCATCTTCGACCTGACGAAATCGAATTGTTGACAAAATACAACAATACGGCCGACAGCTGGAACACGGTTCTCGTGTCGAACGATTTCGATCCAAACCTCATCAGGGACACGGAGTTCTTCGGGCTGGTACGGATCGGCGCGCTCCGGAATGTTACCCTTCGGCATCACGATCTGCAGATGCCGGCCGGCATCACGAAAAGCCGTATCGTCTCGTGCGACATCGGTGATGACACGGCGATCCACGACGTGCGCTATTGTGCCCACTATATCATCGGAAACCGCTGCATCCTTGCCTCAATCGACGAAATGCACACGACCAATCACTCCAAATTCGGCAACGGCATACTTAAAGACGGCGAAGATGAGGAGGTGAGGGTCTGGATCGAAGTCATGAATGAAACCGGCGGCCGGAAAGTGATGCCGTTCGACGGGATGATCCCCGCTGACGCCTACCTGTGGGCGAAATACCGCGACGACGCTCCCCTGCAGAAAAAACTCGCTGAAATTACGCAGAGAAAATTCGATTCGCACCGGGGATATTACGGTGAGGTCGGCGACCAGTGCGTGATAAAGAATTCCGGCATTCTGAAAGACGTAAAAATCGGTGACTGCTGCTATATCAAAGGGGCGAATAAAATCAAGAACATCACCATCAACTCAACCGCCGACGAACAGACCCAGATCGGCGAGGGCGTGGAGCTGGTGAACGGCATCATCGGCCGCGGGTGCCATGTGTTCTACGGCTGCAAAGCGATCCGGTTCATTCTCGGCGACAATTCCAACCTGAAGTACGGCGCCCGTTTGATCAATTCGTTTCTTGGAGAGAATTCGACTATTTCATGCTGTGAAGTGCTTAACAACCTCATCTTCCCGGCCCACGAACAGCACCACAACAACTCCTTTCTTATCGCGTCGGTCTGTATGGGACAAAGCAATATCGCCGCCGGCGCGACCATAGGGTCGAACCACAACAGCAGGTCCAACGACAATGAGATACAGGCGGGGCGCGGTTTCTGGCCGGGCCTCTGCACGAGCGTCAAGCACTCCTGCCGCTTCGCTTCGTTCGTCCTGCTGGCCAAAGCGGATTATCCGGCCGAGATGGATATACCCCTGCCTTTTTCTCTCGTCAATAACGACAACGCTAAAAACCGGCTCGAAATAATGCCGGCATACTGGTGGCTCTACAATATGTACGCGCTGGCCAGGAACTCATGGAAATTCAAAAACCGCGACAAAAGGAAATACAAGGCCCAGCATGTCGAATTCGATCCCTTTGCCCCGGACACGGCCGAAGAAATCCTCCGGGCACGCCGGCTTCTGGAAATCTGGGCCGCCCGTGCAACCCCCCGCAATAAAAACGTGAAAAAAGAGGAAGAACTCGCGCGTATCGGCCGCGAACTGCTCACCAAAAACAAAAAACGGGCCCAAGCGCTGGAGGTGCCGGGCGAAGGGATTGAAAAATCAAAACGGAAAACCGTCGTCATAAGCGCGGCCGAAGGATACAACGCCTATGGCGATATGCTGCTCTATTACGCGGTCAAGAACTGCGTGGAATATATGCTGCAAAACGATAAAAATGATTTTACGGCCCTCAGCACGGCGCTCAAGGGAAAGCGGGAGCTGAAATGGACCAATCTGGGCGGTCAACTCGTTCCCGCGCGGGAAGCTGACCGGTTGAGGGCCGACATCGGATCCGGCACGCTTGTCACGTGGGACGATATTCATGAACGCTATGACCGCCTGTGGGAAGCTTATCCGCGCGCCAAACAGCGCCATGCGTTCGCGGTCCTGTGCGGTCTTCTCGGCGCGGACGGCTGCCCGACACGGCGGCAGTGGCTGTCCGCACTTGACAAAGCAATAACCATCCAGGAATACATACGCGACCAGGTTTACCGTTCACGGAAAAAAGACGACGACAATCCGTTCAGGCGGGCTACCTTCAGGACATTGGCGGAAATGAAGGCAACGGTTGGAACCGCGGAGGACAACGGCTTTGTGAAACAGGTCATAAAAGATACCGGCGAATTCAAGAAAATGGTTGAAGAGATTAAAAAAAGAGGTTAACAACGGACCCTGTTCCAGAAATTTCGCATATAAGGAGCCCTCTATGAATTTGAGCGCAGAACAATACTCCCGATTCGCTCTTGTCAGGGAAATGATGGAGGTCGTCGGCGTGGTCAGGGACTTCAATCCGGCCCGAACGGCGACGTGCGCCGATCGGATACAATCAGTTGGAAATCTTTTTCTTGCCGGCGAAGGGTCAAGCAGAATATTCCCGGCAAAAAACGCCATACGAAAAGCGCTTACATGGGGTCTTGATCTCAGTGTAGCCACCGACGGTTCGCGCCAGGCCTTACAGTATGATTTGTCAAAGTCCGCGGTGTTCTGCGCTTCGAACTCAGGAAGGACTAAAGAAGTGGTGCTCCTGGCAAAGAAGCTCATTTCCTCCGGCAACCGGAATGTTTTTGCTCTATCCGCAAACAAGGGGACCGTCCTTGAAGAAACGTGCAAAGAAACTTTTATGCTGACCTGCGGCTGGGAGCAGGCCGTGGCCGCCACGAAAAGCGTTGTGGAGCAGGCGCTGCTCTACGAGTCCGTTCTCAGGCACATCGCGAAAAAAAGACCTGCGGTCTCCTACGCCTCGCTTGCTGCCATGCTCGAGAAAGCGCTGACCATGTCCATCGATGCAACGATCGTCACGACAGCAACAAAGGCCTCGACGATCTATTTCGCCGGATACAATGACGGCGTTGCCGAAGAACTGACGCTGAAAACCAACGAAATCACCCGGAGAAAATCGGACTATCTCGAAGGCACCTACGCGGTTCACGGCATCGAAGAGGTGATGGATCAAAACGATATTGTTTTCGTGGTCGATCCCATCGAAGAGGAGACCGGCAAGTTTCAGGAAGTACTTTCAAAGGGCGTGGGCCTCACCGTCATTGCTATTGCCGGCGGAAAAACGCCTTTCCCCACCATCATCGTGCCGGACGCCGGCGACATGAGCCCCTACGTTTACCTGTGCGCGGGGTGGAACCTGCTCGTCGAAATCGGACTTGTGCTCGGCATTGATCTTGACAAACCAAAACGCGCGCGCAAAGTCGGCAACGAATACCTCGGCTGATAGAAAACCGGCATGCCGGGAAAGGAGCACCTTCTGTATGAAAAAAATTATCGTTGCGGCGGCGCTGTCTTTCTGCACGGGCGCCTTGGCGCAGGAGGACGATGAACGCGTCTATACGGTATCATGTTCGCTGTACGTGAAGACGAGCCCCTTTATGCCCGACTCCGGCGACGTCTCCGGCAGGGCCATGGTCAATGCCGTGCTCTGCGACAAATCCGGGATACCCATTCCCGGCCAGAAAATAGCGGTGACCGTGACCTGCGGCACGTTATCATGCCCGTCGGCGTTTTCTTACCTTCCCGCCGACTCGGTTTCCCAGGACCGTTCCTGTTACATCTCGGATCAAAACGGGAACATCGAGGTATTCCTGTCCGATATTCCCTTCAACAAACCGGGAAAGGTCAAGGCCTCCTGTGTTTACGGCGATATCAAGGTGCAGGCTTCCAGCAGTTTTTTAATCACCAGGAAAATCATCAAAAGGGGAATCCGTAAAAAACCGTCTTCACGAACCCGCTCTCCCTCTGTTAAATAATCGATTCCGTCCGTAACAAAAAGGGTGTTAAGGCTGTCTAATACATTCGGACAGGAAATATTTTCTGTCATCACCAAAGGAGATACTATGAAATCTCTGGCATCAGCGCTGTCGGTTTTACTGTTTGTAAGCATTGTCTCGGCGCAGAATCCTTCCCCTGCCCAGGCCGGAATGCCTCATCATGATACCATGCGGATGGGGAAAAACGCGCCATGCGCCGGAGATGCCGGCCCGATGGCAATGGGCCGACACGGCGGGAAACGTCTGTTCCCGGGTCATGGAATGAATTTCAGGCAGGACGGCAAGACCGCCGAACGCAGCCACATGCGGCACCCCGGTTTTGGAAAAGCCCACCGCTGGATGCGCGAGCCGCACGCCATGAGCCGCTGCGCGCCCTGCCCTTTCTTTCTCTGCTGCGGCATACTGCTTACAGGGCTGCTGCTTTGGGGGATCATAAACATTCTTTTAACAATCATCGTCTCGGTTGACATGACCAGAAACGGCCGGTTCAACGGATTATGGATTCCGGTTCTGCTGATCGCAGGGATACCCGGATCGATCATCTATGCGCTTTTCCGGATCGGGGATAGACTTCCGGCCAGGGACAACGAATGAAACGGCGCATAATAACAACAACAAAGAATATCGCCGTACTGCTGTTCCTGCTCCCGTCCATAGCAGCGACCGACACCCTGAGTCTGCACGGTTACGTAACGATGGCGCTGGAGCACAATCCCCAGCCGAAGATGGCGGCCAGCGCCGTCCAGTCGAGCGAAGCCGCCAGGGAGAAAAGCCGGGCATCGCTCCTGCCCCGTATCGGCGCCAGCGCCGGGATATCGAGGTCCGGAAGAAGCAGCTCTTCGGGAGGGCCCGGTACCACTATCTATTCAACCGGCACGGGGAACAGTTCGTCCGCCGGCATTGACGCGCAGGCACTCCTTTTTGATTTTGGAAAAACATCGCTCCAGTACAAGGCTTCGGGAAAAAACCTGGACGCGGTTAATTACGATCTGAAAAACACGCATCAGACAACGGTCCTGAACGCGCGCAGCGCCTATTTCAACTTTTTATTGTCCGAGCAGCTGCTGAAGGTCAATGAAGACGCATATAAACAGGCCCAACTGCATTACCACCAGGCTAAAACCCTCTTTGAAGTGGGAAAGCAGGCTCAGATTGCCGTTACAAAAGCGAACGTCGATGTCGCGAACGCGCTTGTCAATGTGATCCATGCCAGGAACTCACTGAAACTGGCCCGGGTACAACTGGAAACAACCGCAGGAACTACGATCACCGATCCGCTGGTGCTTACCGACAGTCTGGGAGAAACCGAAGATTCGATAACCATGAACGATGCGCTGACCCGGGCGGCGCAGAAGCGCCCCGAATTGCTCGCTTCAAAAGCACGGCTGGAGGCCGCCCGTCTTCAGCTCAAAGCGGCACGGGCGACCTATTTCCCGGCAATTAACGCCTCGGGCGGATATAACTGGCGGAATTCCAGTACCTCTGCGTTTCCTTCGCCTTTGTGGTATAATCCCGGCTGGAGCATCGGTGCCGCGCTTTCCATTCCCCTCTTTCAGGGCGGCTCTCTTCACGCGGGCGTGCGCCAGGCGGATGCGGCGTATAAGCAGGCAATGGCCTCCCTCGATGCGGTGACCCTGAACGTCACGCAGGAGGTGCAGCAAAACGTTCTCCAGGAGATCGAGGCCCGCGAACGGATTTCCGCCACCGCGGTGCTTGTTGCTCAGGCCGCCGAAAGTCTGCGCATGTCCCAGGAACGCTATCGAACCGGTATAGCCACGTCGATTGAAATAACTGACGCCGAGGTGACGCTCGCCGATGCGCGAAGCAGTCATGTACAGGCGCAGTTCGATTATCGCATTGCGCACGCAAAACTTCTCGCCGCAATCGGAGCGTTAAATGAATAACAGGGCCGACAGGTCAAAGCAAAGAGGTATGCTGCAGTCGCTGTTCACCGGAATCGCATGCATATTCATCCTGCTTAGTCTGTGCGGCAGGCAGTCATCATCACAATGGCGTACCGTGCCGGTGGAAAAAGGCGATCTGAACGTCGAAGTCACGGCAAGCGGGACCGTCAACCCCCACTCCCTGGTAGCGGTCGGCACCCAGGTGTCGGGAACCATTTCCCGGATTTTCGTCGATTTCAACTCCCGCGTGAAAAAAGGACAGCTTATAGCGCTCCTCGACACCACCTTTCTCCAGGCGGCGGTCGCCGATGCGTCCGCGACGCTCAACAAAGCCCAGGCCCAGGAAACGCTGACCCGCCGCAACGCGGAGCGGACGAAGAACCTGTTTGACAAAGGACTTGCGGCGCAGGCCGATCTTGATCAGGCCGCCGCCGATTATGAAGCGGCGAAGGCCGCTATCAGCTCGGCGCGTGCCCAGCTTGACCGGGCAAAAATAAATCTGGCATACGCCACCATCCGGTCGCCTATCACCGGCGTCGTGGTGAATCGCAGCGTCGATGTAGGGCAGACGGTCGCGGCCAGCTTCAACACCCCTACCCTCTTCACCATTGCCGACGACCTGTCGAAAATGCAGGTACAGGCCAGCATTGACGAAGCGGACATCGGCCAGGTCAAGATCGGCCAGCAGGCGACCTTCACCGTAGACGCCTACCCGGACCGCTCCTTTGCCGGTATGGTAACGCAGGTGCGACTGCAGCCGACCACAGTACAGAACGTCGTCACCTATACGGTCATGATCGACGTTGACAATCCCGACATGGCGCTCATGCCGGGCATGACCGCAAACATCACCCTGACGGTACAGCAGGCGCAAAACGTTTTGAAAGTCCCGCTGGCAGCACTCAAGTTCACGCCCCCGGGGTTCCAGGGGGAAACCGGGGCATGCCGTTCCGGCGACAGGGACTCGGCTGCCGAAACTGCGAAACAGCGTGATTCCGCAAATACAAAAAACACGGCGCGTAAAAAAAACCGCGCCAGAATATTCATTCTCGAAGGCAACAAGCCGAAACCGGTGCCGGTGAAAACCGGCCTCAGCAATGCCGGATACACAGCCATTGAAGGTGACATTCAGGCGGGACAGCCTGTCATAGTTGGTCTCGTAAGCCAGAACAGCAAGGCATCCTCCACGCAGCAGCCATCTCCTCTCGGCGGCGGGCGCCAGCCGGGAATGCCGCGAAGGTTCTGATATGGTTCCGCAATCCATGATCCAGCTCACCGACCTCTGTAAAAATTATGCAATGGGTGATACGGTCGTCCACGCGCTGCGGAGCGTGGATTGCGCAATAGACAAAGGAGATTTTATCGCGGTCATGGGCGCCAGCGGATCGGGCAAGTCAACGCTCATGAACATTCTCGGCTGTCTGGATGTGCCTTCAAGCGGGACCTATATGCTTGACGGGCAAGAAGTGCACCGACTGGAACAGAACCGCCTGGCCGCGCTGCGCAACCGGAAAATGGGGTTTGTTTTCCAGGCATTCAACCTGCTCCCCCGCACTACCGCGCTTGAAAACGTCGAACTGCCGCTCTTGTACAACAGGGCTGTTTCTGCAGTTCAGTTGAGAAGCAAGGCGCTGGAAACGCTTGAGTGGGTGGGCCTCCGGGAACGCGCGCTCCATTTTTCCAATCAGCTTTCCGGCGGCCAGCAGCAGCGGGTGGCAATCGCCCGTGCTATTGTCAACGATCCGGTCATTCTTCTCGCCGACGAACCGACCGGCAATCTCGACTCCGTCATGAGCGTCGACATTATGGCTCTTTTCCAGCGCCTGAACCAGCGCGGAATCACCGTTATCATGGTGACGCACGAGCCGGACATCGCCCAGTACGCCACGCGCAGAATAACGTTCCGCGACGGCCGGATAATAAATGACGAACACGTTCAGGACCGCCGCAACGCCCTGCAGGAGATCGCATCGCGACGCCCCGTCCCCGAAGAGGACCTTCCATGAGATTCAGCAGCATTCTTAAAATTGCGATCCGTTCCCTCGGCCGTAATAAAATGCGGTCGTTCCTGACCATGCTTGGCATGATCATCGGTGTAGCCGCGGTCATTGCCATGCTCGCCGTCGGCCAAGGCGCCCGTGACATGATCAATGCACAGATCGCAGCCCTGGGTACCAACGTGATATTAATCTTTCCCGGCGCCTTCAGCCAGGGAGGCGTCCGCATGGAAGCGGGAAGTTCCTCGCGTCTTGCCGAGGACGACATTGCCGCAATAAAAAAAACGTGCCCCGCGGTACGGTACGCATCGCCTCTTGCGCGCACCACGCAGCAGGTAAAGGCGGGAAACCAGAACTGGCGCACCTCGATCAACGGCGCGTATGCCGAATACCTTGATATCCGCGACTGGTCGCTTCGGGACGGTGTCAACTACACCGACGCCGACGAGCGGGGCGCCAACAAAGTCTGCGTCATCGGAAATACCATCGTCGAAAATCTCTTCGGCGCCGAAGCGGATGCGGTCGGACAGACCGTCCGCATCCGCAACCTGCCCTTCAAGGTGGTCGGCGTCCTTTCGGAAAAAGGCCAGAACGCCATGGGTCAGGACCAGGACGACATCATCCTTGCGCCGTTTTCCACCGTCCAGAAAAAAGTCATGGGCATCACGTATGCCAACTCGCTGATCGCTTCAGCTGCGTCCGAAGCCCATATCGAGGCGGCGCGTCAGGAGATCAATTCGGCGCTCACCGGCCGGCGGAAGAATTCCTCGGGGGACGGCACCGACTTCACCATACGGACGCAGACCGATATCGGCAACGCAGCCAGTCAGACTTCAAAAACGCTCAGCGTTCTCCTCGCGTCCATCGCCTGCGTATCTCTTATAGTCGGCGGCATCGGCATCATGAACATCATGCTGGTATCGGTTACCGAGCGCACGCGCGAAATCGGCATCCGCATGGCGGTCGGCGCTCGCGGCCGCGACGTGCTGCTGCAGTTCCTCGTTGAGGCGCTGGTCATGAGCTTTACAGGAGGTATTATCGGGATCGCGGCGGGGGCGGGTTTCTCAATGCTCATTTCAAAAATCCAGGGCTGGCCGGTCACGGTATCGGCTTTTTCTGTCCTGCTCGGGTTTTCCTTTTCCGCGGCCATCGGCGTTTTTTTCGGCTGGTATCCTGCGCGCAAGGCCGCATCGCTGAAGCCGATTGAAGCGCTTCGATACGAGTAGCGCCACCGCCTGCGCTTACCGCCCCGCATCCTGCGTTTTCGGTTTAAGCCGGAAATAAATCCATTGCTCAGCCCAGTCAGGCCTCGTAAATTCCACCGGCTCGAACATATATCGCTCTGTGATAATGGCTTTGACGTCTTCGGCGTTATTGCCGCAATACACGATACCGTTATAGTCG
>JAFGOU010000310.1 GCA_016926315.1 Chitinispirillaceae bacterium | reverse complement strand
TTTTTGCCGTCGAGCGCAAAGGTGATGGCAAGGTTGGCGGCCAGGGTGGTTTTTCCTTCGCCCTTGACCGCGCTGCAGATCATGAATACCTGGCTGTCGTAGGTGGCGGCAAGGTGTTTGAGGTTGGCCCGGAGCGCCCTGAACGGTTCAAGCACCGTTTTGGTAAGGTCCGATGACCGCTGGATCAGCGCCTTGTTGGTTTCGATGAGCGGAACGATCCCCAAAAGCGGCAGTCCGAGTCCTTTTTCCACGTCGGTCGGGTTTTTCACGCTCTGGTCGATATATTCAAGAAGAAAGGCGAGCGCGATGCCGAGAATGAGGCCGATGAGAAGGCCGATGATGATGGATATCGGTTTGACGCTCGATTCCGCCCGCCCGGGCAGCGCGGCGAGCTCGAGTATCTTGATGTCGGTTTCCTGCGATTCGCGCCTGATCTTCGTCTCCTCGTATTTGGTCTTGAGGAGCCGGAGCGTCTGCAGGAGCGATTCCGTCTCGCGCTGCAGAAAGGCGTACCGCTGTTCCACGGAGGGCAGTTGGAGCAGGTCCGCGTTGAGCTTTTCGATCACCTGTTCGAGCGCGATCCGCTTTGCCTCGAGCGCCGACTGCTCGATGGTGAGATTGACAAACGACTGCACCAGCTCCTGCCTGATCGGGTTCTTGACCAGCGTGCGCGATGCGGCCTCGGTCATGCTGTCGACCGCGGCCTCCTTGAGTTTTTCGATCTGCTGCCGCACCATTTTCACCTTGAAGTGTTCCGGGCTGTATTCGGCCGAAAGGGTGCTGTACTCCAGTTCGAGCTGGGAGAGCCGGTCCTTTATGGGGTCGATAAAGGTTATGGACTGGACGATGGTCTGCTCCTGCTTGGTGATCTGGGAGGTGAGCGACGTGAGCCGGTCCCTGCTCTCCACCAGCGAAAGCTGGGTTTCCTGCAGCGCGATCTCCATGCTCGAAAGTTTTGACATGGTGAGGTTCGCTTCGTCGGAGAGCTGCACCATGCGGTGTTCCTCCTTGAACGTACGAAGGTCGCTCTCCTTGTCGTCGAGGTCGGCCTGGAGTTTTTTTATGGGAAGCTCAAATTTGTAAAGAAGTCTCGTTATCTCCTGCGCGTTGACGTCGAGCCGGTAGTCGATATACGTCTTGCACAATTCGTTAAGCACGTTGCGCGCCACGTCGCGGTCAGGGTGCTTGTAGGAGAGCTCGATGATGTCGTTTTTCTCACGGTTGGTCTGGCCCTGGGCGATCACGAGGTTTTTTCTGATGGCATCGGCACGCGCCCTGCCCCCGAGATTGTCGGACACGATGGTGAGCACGGTGTTTGACCTGAGCAGCTCGAGGTGGGTATTGAACGCCTTTTCCCGGTCGCCGGAATAGCGGTACAGCTGGTCGCCGATGAGCTGTTTCTCCTCGGGCTTGAACAGCAGCCGCGCATGGGCCGAGTAGTATTTCTCGCCCTTGAGGTATTGGAACACCGAGAAGAGGGTCATGGCCAGACCTACGGCCAGTACGACATTTTTCCTGCGCAAAATCACGCCGATATACCGGAACAGGTCGAACTCCACCTCTTCGTCGCTGTCGCTCTGAAGCGGCGACGGCGCGATCGGCCGGACGGGCGGCGGTCCCTGCCGTGGCTGGGCCTGGCTTCGGGAGGCGGCGGCGGGGTCAAAGGCCGTTGAGAATGCCGCCGATGGCTGGCTGCGGTGCGTTGAGTCGCGGCGCGGTGGCGCGGTTTCGGGCCGGTCGTGCGCAGGCAGCGGCGGACGGGGTTCGGCGGTGGCGTGCGGGAAGAGGGTCGGCGGCGGCGCGCTCGCCGGAGTCGGGGGAGGCGCCTCCGGCCGGGTTTCCGCGTTCTTCCGTTCCTGCGCCGCCTCTTCGTTGATTTTGCGGACGATATCGCCGAGGCTGAATTTTTTCGGTTTCATGTCGACATCCGTGCCCGCCAATGGTAATGCGCCGTGGTGTTATGCCAGGCGCCGGCTAATGGCGGTTCCCAAGGGTTATCGCGGATTGAAAAAATATCCGTGCATTATTCCCGCATCCTGTCCCGGGCGGTTTGAGAACCGTCGCTTTTTTCCCACCCTTCCGTATTCCGGAATCTTCTTTTTGCCCTCCGCACTCCGCATTTTGCACTCATCTCATCCCTGCCTTTCGATATCCTCGAGGATCACCTGAATATCCTCCCGCGATAGTTCCGGCAGATTCTGGGCAAAGCCGTAGTTGAGCGCCAGTTTGCAGAGACGATTGATCTCGCGCGGCACGCCGCCCGAACTGCGGAAAACAAGCTCAAAAGCAAGGCTGGTGAACAGGGCGTTCATGTCGTGGCCCGCCACCCGCAGCCGGTGCTGGATGTATTTGTTCGTGCCGTTGTAGTCGAGGTTGTTCAGGTGGAACCGGAGGAAGATGCGCTGGTCGACCTGGCGGAGCCGCTTGACCTTTTCCCGCAGTTCCGGCTGCCCCACGAAGAAAATGGTGAGGAAGTTTTCCGTGCCGGCCGTAAGGTTGGTAAGGTTCTTGATCTCGTCGATGACCGGATCGTCGATCTGCTGGGCTTCGTCGAAAATGACGACCAGGTGTTTCTTTTCCTCGTACAGAAGCGTCTCGACCTGCTGCTTGAACGTCTGCATGAGAAGGTATTTGTCGCCGCGTTTCGGAAGCTCGCCGCCCTCCGGGGAACGGCTCCGCCCCTGTCGGCCGTCGATACGGCGCACCATGTCGTAGAGCAGGTCGACAAATGAGAAGTTGGAGTTTTCGAAGTCGATGGTCGTGAACTGGTGGGCGGGCAGGGAGCCGGTCAGCACGTTTTTGGTGATGGTCTTTCCCGATCCCACCTCGCCGGTGAGGAGCCCCATGTTCATGTTACGGTCGTTTACCACGTACAGCATGCGGTCGAGCGCCTCGCGGTGGTCCTCGCTTTCGAAAAAAAAACGGGTGTCGCAGAGCTCCTCGAACGGTTTTTCACGGAGTTTCCAGTGGTCAAGATAGCTCATCGGCGGTTTTCCTTGGTTGTCACGGCTTGCCGTCGCCGTCGATGGAATCCGTTACCGTCAGGGGCCCGCCCTTTGATGCACAACGGTGGGTGGCGGTTGCCAGCGTCCGGTGCATCCCTTCAACCGTTAAGCCTGGTCCAGTTGATCGCGATCTGCAGCGTGATGCTTATGATGCCCAGGATACTTGCGATGAGTCCCCAGTTTATCAGCATGGATTCCGGAACGTAGAGCGTGTCGCCCGGATACAGCAGGTATTTCGCGCTTTCACGCTTGGACATCACGCCGCTTAACAGGTCACGGAGGTTCACGCTGATCACGCTCCCGTCGCCCCTGATGATCTTCGCCTGTTTCGCCTTGGCGTTTTTCAGCCCGCCGCACATGGCCACCGCCTTGATGAGGTCCACCGGTTCGTAGATCTCGTACTCGCCGGCGCGGGTCACGTCGCCGATCACGAAAATCTTGTTGGCGTAGTATGATTCGATGGAGACCGACACCACCGGGTTGTTGATATAGGGCGCCAGCTTTCCCTGCATGATCTTGACAAGCTGGGCACAGGTTGTGGAGGCCACGTCAAGCTCGCCGATCACCGGGTAGTTGATCCTGCCGTCGGGCCTGATCTTGTGCTTGCCCGAAAACTCCGGGTGCTCCACGACGTTGACCGAAATGACGTCGCCCGCCTGGAGGATATACTCTTCGCCTTCGCCAAGGGCGGCTGAATACGTGAGTGCGATTACAACAGCAAGCGTCCTGAGGAGCATGGGTGCCTTTTTCAACGCGGTCCTTTTCATGCCGGATACGAACTGCTTCGGGTTCCTGCCGCACCGCTGGAACTTACGGCGCCATAACGATAAATGATTATATCTTATAAGGAAGCATGAATCAACCCTGTTGTTTTCCTTGCAATCCAGACTCATAGAGTGCATCCCTGCGCCGATGGAAAAAACGGGGTTACTCCCCCTTCTATAACGATGCATAGTAATGATTTGTATCATTATGAAAAGAGGTTGTCAATAGTTACGGTTAATAAAAATCCCGAATGGTCTTTATGGTCGCACCGTTGCCCTGCGCATAGGCCCATCGGGGCGGCATGGCGTGGGGAAGGGGCAGCGGGAAAACATCCGGGGACCTGATGATATTTGTCCGGGCGACCATGACCTCACTCCGGCCGAAATGGCCGGACCTCTCTGCCCCTCACCCTGGCCTCTCCCAGAGGGAGAGGAGATTTGGAAGGGATGGTTATAGGAAAGTGGTCATTATCACCGAAGCGGTGATGGAAAAAACCAGGTCGCCCCGGCGCAGCAACGTAAACAGCCATCCGGACATCTGCTAATCTTGACCGGACAATCCGGGTGAGGAATCTCGCTTTACCTGTCTGCCCTGAGATCCCTCGCGGGGCGCTCGGGATGACAGGGCGGGGCGCTCGGGATGACAGGGGAGTTACCGTCACACTGTCATTCCGAACGA
>JAFGOU010000028.1 GCA_016926315.1 Chitinispirillaceae bacterium | reverse complement strand
GCTTAATATATTTGTAATGGATGACGTCGTGAATACTCCGGCCTTGGAGTGTTAAATATAGACAACCTGTTCAGCAAGCCCTATTTATACCCATAACATCTTGATTTGAATGAAATACGAAAAAATTGCTTTTTTTTTCGGGATTACCTAATTTCCTTAACGTATTAAATAATCCGCTGAAATGACGTGGAACGTATGGTAAAATATGAAAAGATTATGAAAATACGAGCATTGGATTTATTCTGCGGGGCTGGTGGCAGCAGTTGGGGCGCACGCGAAGCCGGCATCGAAATCGTCGCGGCGTTCGACCTCTGGCCTCTTGCCGGTAAAGTCCATGACACAAATTTTCCCGAAGCTGAATTCATCCCCGGCCGGTTGGAGGATCATGATGTCGATGCCCTTAAAAAGCGGCTCGGCCCGATAAACCTCATCCTTGCATCTCCAGAATGCACAAACCATAGTCCAGCCAAGGGCAACAAACCGCGTTGTGAACAGAGCAAAGAAACCGCATTCCAGGTCGTTCGTTTTGCAGCGGCATTCACACCCCGTTGGATCGTCATTGAAAACGTCATCAACATGCGCAAATGGTTCCGCTATTCGGAATTTAAATCTGCATTGGAGGAACTAGGGTACACTCTGCACGAACAAATTTTAAACTCCGCACATTTTGGCGTTCCTCAGTCCCGTCGACGTCTGTTTATTCTTGCAGACAGAAAACGTATGCCTGCCAAAGTGACTCCTCCAAAGATTGAAATAAAAAAAATCGCAAAAATCGTAATTTTAAATGGTGCATATAAATGGACACCCCTCAACCAACCCAACCGGGCAAGGGCAACCATCGAAAGAGCCGGCCGCGGATTCGCCGCCATCGGCAGAAAAAAACCTTTTCTGCTCGTTTATTACGGTTCTGATGGATGCGGCGGTTGGCAACGGCTGAACCGCCCTTTGCGAACCATTACGACAGTAGACCGTTTTGCCTTGGTAAAACCAGATCCAGAACACGGGCATGTCATCAGGATGCTGCAGGTACCTGAACTTCAGGCCGCCATGGGCATGCCACCGCAGATGAAAATTGAAACCGGAACGCGGCGGGACAGGATTAAAATGATCGGGAACGCCGTATGCCCGCCGGTGATGAAAAAGGTACTTCAATCTTTAACCATTGAATGTGAGTCTAATGCTTAAATCAGAAACACCGGGAAAGCCACTCAGGCCAAGGGCACGGCTGATACGCACATTAGGTGAAGAGCTTATAAGTGGTGAAGATGTTGCCATTTTGGAACTTGTAAAAAATGCTTACGACGCAGATGCAACTCATGTTCTTATACGTTTCACCGGCCCATTTGAACAGGGGAAAGGCAGTATCGATGTAATAGACAATGGGCATGGCATGACGTTGGATACCCTTCAAAATGTATGGATGGAGCCTGCAACGCCCTCAAAACGGGGCAAGCTGCGTCGCACCGATAAATTTAAAAGGCGCTTTCTTGGCGAAAAAGGGATTGGCCGATTCGCATCATCGCGTCTGGCGTATGACCTGGAAGTGATTACTCGCAAGGAAAATGCTGCAAAGGAAGTTTATGGGATTTTCGACTGGCGGCAATTTGAAGATGAGGAAAAATATCTCGATGAAATACTTATTCTTTGGGAAGAACGGACTCCTGTTGAGGTCAAGCCGGGTGGTACGATAGATTTACTTTGGAAAAATGAAGGGGAAATGCCGGTAGCGAGCGAGAGGCAAAAAGGTACGATCCTTCGCATGACAGGATTCAAGCAACGGTGGGAAGGTCAGCATTTTGAGGACCTGCGACGCAAACTCGCCCGTTTAGTTTCACCAAAACGAACCCAAAAGAAGGGAAATGATAAAGACCCTGGTTTTGAGGTGGAATTGAAATTGCCATCCGAGTTCTCTCGATATAGCAGCAAAATTGAGCCCCCACCAATCTTGAAACACCCACACTATGTCATCAAGGGTGAAGTTGATACGGATGGCTCTTTTAATCTCAGCTACAAGGTATTAGCAGAGGGTATCGACAAACCATTCAAGGGTCATTTTTTCCGGGTAATGGATGCTAAAGGAAGGTTTGACCTTAGGCATTATGAAGCTAAAGATTCAAAAAAGGGTGATGAACCAACAGTGAAAAGACCCGTTGTATGCGGACCTCTTGAAATGGAATTGCGTATATGGGACCGTGACGAACTTGGCAATGTAGTGCAAAAAACCCACTCTACCATTCAAGATGTCCGTCGTGATCTGGATTCAGTGGCAGGTATCAACATTTACCGGGACGGATTTCGAGTTCTACCCTATGGCGAACCTCAAGATGATTGGCTGCGGCTGGATTTACGCCGCGTACAAAAACCTACAATGCGTTTATCCAATAATCAGATCTATGGAGTTATACAAATCTCCGCCGAAGCCAACCCAAATTTACGAGACCAATCAAACAGGGAAGGATTGGACGAAAATCAGGCCCTTCAAGATTTGCGAGATATAATGAAAATCGTCTTGAACCAGCTTGAAATAATGCGTCATTCCATCCGTCCAAGGGAATCTAACAAGAATAAAAAACCAGTTGGTGGTTTGTTTTCGGGATTTGATTTCAAACCACTTGCAGATTATGTCGCGAAGCATCTTCCACAGGACATGCAAGCCAGAGAGCTTGTTGATAAAACCGAGCAAATCTTCGGTGGACAACTCAAGGAAATTCAAACCGTTCTTGCCAGATATCAAAGACTTGCAACCCTTGGACAGCTTATTGATCATGTGCTTCATGAAAGTCGCCAGCCGATTGCCTCAATCAACAGCGAGTCTGCGCTTGGTTTGGAAGATGTTCAGAATGCAGGGGTACTCAAGGGTGATTTCATCAAGAAAGCCGCCAGCCGGTTTACAGTAATCCGCAAACAAGGAGATGTTTTGGCGACCGCTTTCAGAAGAATGGAACCTTTTGGTGGCAGGCGTCGCGGCCGACCAACGCAACTTTATCTTGAGGAGATCATCCGGGATGCGTTTACCGTTTTCGATGAGGATACCACCCGTCTTAATATAAAAACGAAAATATCTCGTACTCAGACCTTAGTGCGTGTTGACCCTGCCGAAATTCAAGAGGTCATCATTAATCTTTTACAGAACAGCCTCTATTGGCTGGAACAGGTAAACGAATCAAAAAGAGAAATTGAGGTGTGTGTTGAACGTAAAACACCGGACCATGTCGAAATCCTTTTTTCAGATAGCGGCCCAGGTATTTCACCTGAAAATCGCGAACTCATCTTTGAACCATATTTCTCTACAAAACCAGAAGGGGTTGGGTTGGGTCTCGCCATTGTAGGTGAAATCGTCAGCGATTATTACGAGGGCTCGCTTGAATTGCTAAAAAGCGGACCACTCAGAGGAGCAAGCTTTTTAATTACCCTAAGGAAACGAGTATGAGTGCTAATCCAGTAGGCATCAGATGGAGGTGCCTTATTGTTGAGGACCTGGAAGATAAAGTCCGACAGCTTTTGGAAATTGCGCCATCTTTTGTAAACCCACCAGATGAAATTGAGGTGGATGTTTGTAAAACATTTAATAAAGCTGCGGGACGTTTAAGAACGGAACGTTTTGATCTGCTGATTCTTGACCTCAAGGACGATAGTGATACCTCGCTGGATGCAGACTCAAGCCCTGCAGGCTTGCCTGTTTTCGAGGAATTAAAGAAAATGCGTTTTATGCCGGTAATATTCTACACAGCCCTCGCACACAAAGTCCGATCTGAAGAAACAAGCTTTATCCGTGTTGTTGAAAAAACCGAGGATGTCACAAAAGTAAGGGATGAGGTCCGGCGGGTACTCGGAACTAATTTGCCAACACTTTCTCGGCATCTGGAGGACGTCCAGCGAAGTTATATGTGGGATTTCATCAGTAAAGATTGGAGGGAATTTAATACCGCCCACGAACAGGTGGACATTGCTTATCTTCTAGCACGACGTTTGGCATTATCACTTCAGGGAGAAGCGAGAAGAATGGCCCAAAAGATGTCGGGGAAAACGGTTTCCTTGACGGAGTTAAAAAAAATTCACCCAATGGAAATGTATATTTATCCGCCAATCTGCATGAACCGTCTTGCTGGAGATGTAGTGAAAGAATCTGCTAAAGAAAAGCCTGCATACTGGTTGGTTCTTACACCATCATGTGACTTTGAGCAAGCAGGAAGACTTAATAGCGTATTGCTCGCACAATGTATCCCGCTAACGTCTGAGGTAGAATACTTGAAGTGGCTGGAAAATCCCAAGGAAAATATAGGCCCGTTAAAATCATTGATTGGAGACTATAGGCAGGGAGCTCAGTCCGAACGTTTTAAGTTTTTACCAGGTACTTATTTTCTGCCCGATTCTGTTGTCGATTTTCAAAAGGTTAAAGCCATTTCACCTGATGATCTTAGTAAAATGGAGGTTATCACCTCACTCGACAGCCCGTTTGCAGAGGCTGTGTTGGCTAGATTTTCCCGATATTTCGGGCGGCTTGGAACACCGGATATCGACAAAAATGTGGTTATCACACGACTGCAAGCTGCTATGGAAAAGAGTGTAAAAGAGCAAGGCCCACAGCCTCCTCAGTTGGACAGGTGAGAGTGTTTTTATCCATTCAAAAAGACCGAATATGCTCAGTGCCTCAACAAAATTGGCAACGCTGTCCGACGAAGACTTGGTTCTTCTCCGCGCCCGTCTTCGCGCCGAAATGCATAAGAGAGGGCTTGCCGATTCGGTCGGTGCGGTCGGCGAACAACTGGCCATAGAGCATTTCCGCAAGACCCCGGGTCTGCCCAAACTACAAATGGCTCCACACGGCACAAAAAATGTGGACGCCCTATCCCGAAATGGCGACCGGTTTTCGATCAAGACGGTTTGCGAGGGTTCGAAGACGGGTACCATCTATCCGGAACCCGGTGACCGTGAAAAACAGCTTTTCGAGTATATCCTCATTGTTAAACTGGCTGATGACTGGTCGCTCCAATCCATCCATCAACTGGCTTGGTCGGACTTCGTAAAAGTTCGATCCTGGGATAAACGGATGAATGCCTGGTATGCAGCCTTTTCCGCCCGCTCCCTTGGCGCTGCGAATTTGATTTTTAAAGCCGGATTAACGGATAATGGCTGATGTCTTTTCCAAAAAAAAACGGTCTGAGGTGATGTCCCGCATCCGGGGAA
The DNA here is from genome assembly GCA_016926315.1 of Chitinispirillaceae bacterium. Next base: position 5,683 of record JAFGOU010000028.1, on the reverse strand, counting down.
GGGGTAATAAAAACACCGAGCTTGCGTTGATGCGGATATTCAGGGAATATAAAATCACCGGGTGGCGAAGGCATTTTTCCCTTTCTTTTTCAACCACAGGAACAAAGATTATACAACCTACGAAACAACGAAAGACCGGTATATTTCGCGTCCGTCCCGATTTTGTCTTTCCCAAGCTCAAACTGGCTGTTTTTGTTGATGGTTGTTTCTGGCATGGTTGTCCTGTTCATTCCTCTCACCCCAAAACCAATTCAATTTTCTGGCAGAAAAAACTGACGGCAAACAAAGTGCGCGATCAACTGGTGACGCGGGTGCTTAAGAAAAACAGGTGGCGGGTTTTGCGTATATGGGAACATGACATATCCACCAAGCTGCGTTTTAGGTTGGTGATGCGGATTTATAAAAGCATTTCTGGTTGACACAGGATAAAAAACGTACCTGATACCGTTGAGGGGTTTTATACATGCGAACCGATACCGTTATAACGGCGGTACTGTTGTGCATGCTTGCAGCATGCAGTCAGAAGCCCAAGGAAGAAGCTAAGGAGTTCTCGCTTGAACCGGTGGTGGTAGGGTTTGAGAAGGGGCCGGTACACCATTTGTTCCCGGTAGTGCGAAGTAATAGCATCGGTTTGGTGTATGGGCGACAATGGGCAATCGGAACGTTCGACGGTCATAGAATACAACTGGAAATCTTTCCTCAAAAGGAATTTTCAAGCCCCCTTTCAAAAGCCCTTCCACAGGCAATACCTGATAAATTATTTATTAAAGGAGGCAAGGGGTTCTTCTATCTGGACTGGAAAAAAAAGAAAACAACTGCCGATTTTATTGACAAATCAAAAGGTTTGGGCGTTGGTATTGACAAAGCAAAGGTCATTAACGAAAAAAATGGGTTGATCCTTTCAATTTTTCGTTACGATAATGAGAGCATGCTATTCCACCACCAATTCGTCATCGACGATATTTTCAACAAGCAGCGTCTCAAGGAACTCCCCATCCCTCCGCATCTCTCACCCCTTGCGGCCTATTTCACCCCCTCGTATGTTTTTTATCACTACCGCACGGTTGATTTCTCCTCACCCTGGATGGCGCTCGACAACAACCTCGATACCGTTTCCCACCCGCTCGTTGACCTCCTGAACGGGGCTGTTGCCGATTCGATTCTGCTCGTCAGGCACGATAACATGCTGGTTTCCGAGGAACGCAAATACGCGCTGATATTTTCCAAAAACCCGAAAGCAAAGAGGGAAACGATCTATCTCGCGGAGTGGCACGACACTCCCTGCATCAGGGAGGTGGCATTCGATACCGCCATTATTGCCGGCGATAAAAACCTGGTGACCGGCTGCGACCTCAACACCATGTCCCCTTCCGGCAAATGGTGTTTTTTTACCGTTGACGGCTACCGCGCCTGGATCCAGGATTCTTATTTCCTCATCTATTGCGACCCGGAACAACCGGAAGGGTGTTCACGACCAATGCCGCTCGCTATACAGGACGATATCGAATACGCAAGCTGGATGACCGATCCGGAAGGACTGGTTTTATTCGGGAAAGGCCGGTTTTTGTATTATGACCTGTCGCGGTTCGATCCGCATTCATACGGCAGGCAGGCGTCTGCCCCCCCGTAAAATCCTCCCTCAACCCGCAATATTTTTCTCCAGACGCTCGTATACTTTTTGAACGCCCGGAAGGAAGAAGGGCGTCAGGTTTACCTCAGGATCGCTTTAAGTAAGTGGCGGAGAAAGGGGGCCTTTGACAAAAGACAGTACTAAAGGTTTAAAAAGATGTGTGGTTGAAAGGCCCGGTGTATGATACCGGGAAGTTTCATTTTCAATGAAACGCCACGGCCGAAGTGAGAGCCGTGCGCAGCGAAAGGGGCCGCCGATGCATGGTGAGGGCGGCCCTTTCTTTATTGTTGGAGCGGAAAAGGCGGCTGCTTATTCCCTGCTCTCGGTTTTTTCCAGTTCCGCCACCGGCTCCGCGATCTCTTCTTCCTTTTCCCTGAAAATATTCCGGAAACAGAACACATTGAGGGCAAGGATGCCGGTCCAGACCGCGATCAGAAAAAACCATCCACCCAGCGTCAGGTGGTCATGCATGGGGCCCTCCCTCGGCAATGCGGTTGATCCGCTCTTCGTGCCGGTGATACTTCCATGACCAGAAAATGACCGCGATGATCCCTGCCCACACCGCCAGCAGGAGGGTGCGTATGAACGCTACGAATGCCACCTTGCTCATGGCGATCGAGCAAAAGGTCACCTGCGCGGCCGGATCGATGTTCCTGAGCATTATGACATTCCAGCCGTCGCTTATGAGCCAGGCGATGAGGATGAGCGCGAGATAGAACGGGGTGACATATTTCATGACGAATTTGAAGGCGAGCGGCAGGGTGATATGCGCCCCGTGGTGCAGTGCATCCCATCCGCGGTTGATGCCGAATATCCAGGAAAAAATAAATGCTTCGATGGTGCCGAACACCACCAGCAGGCAGGTACCGCCCCAGAAGTCCATTTCGTCGACCGCCCCGGCTTCAAGACCGAGCACCGCGACCAGGGACAACGCGAGTGCGACGATTGCCACGATCGTGACCGCGCCCCTTCGCCTGATCGAAAGCGCGTCCTCGAAAAAGGAGATCGGCGGCTGGAGCATGGAGATGGAGGAGGTGATGCCGGCAAAGGACAGGAGCGCGAACCAGATGAACTGGAGCAGAGCGGGAAGGGGCATTGACCCGAAAATGAGGGGCATGGTGTTGAGCCCGAGGCCGAACGTGCCCATTTTCGCTATTTCATCGAGGTTGGCGCCGAACATGACCACGGCGAGCGGTATCACGATGGTGCCGCCAAGGATCACCTCGGCGAACTCGTTTGCCGCGCACGAGGAAAGCGAAGAGAGGGCAACATCCTGCTTCTGCTTTACGTAGGAGGCATAGGTCAGGATCGAGCCGATGCCGAGCGAGAGCGTAAAGAATATCTGTCCCGACGCTTCGAGCCACACCCGCGGGTTGAGCAGTTGGGAAAAATCAGGGTTCCACATGAACGCCATGCCGCGACCGATACCGGGCAAGGTCAGTACCCGGACCAGCAGGGCGATGCCCAGGAGCAGAATGACCGGCATGGCGACCTTGCTGAGCATTTCAATGCCCCGCCTGATGCCGAGGGACACGACCGTAATGTTCAAGGCAAAGGTCAGCACGTAAAAAACCAGCGCTGCCGGGACGCCGGAAAACAGGTCAAGCTTGAAACCGATATAATCGCCGAAAAACACGGTAACGGTGTTTGCCGAAACCTGGCGCATCAGCTCGCCGGTCAGGGAGTACCAGGCGAATCCGACCAGCCACGATTCGATATACACATAGTAGGAGTAGATCAGCAGGGGGATGAGCACGCCCATGGAGCCGATGTACTTGGCAAGCGGGTGGCGCACCACGGAACTGAGTATGCCCGGTCCGCTCCCGTGCGCAAAGCGTCCACCGTAACGGCCGAGCGTCCACTCCATCCAGGCGAGCGGTATGCCGACCAGGAGCAGTGCTATGAAGTAGGGTATGAGAAATGCGCCGCCGCCATAGGTCGCGGCTTTGACCGGAAACCGTAGGAAATTGCCGAGCCCGATGGCGCTTCCGGCCACGGCGAGGATGACGCCCAGTTTTGATCCCCAGTGTTCACGAATTTTCGGCATGCTACCTTCCAAACATCCTGAACAGTTGCGGCATGCGGTTGATATCGTTGAACGTCACGTAAAGAAAGAAGACGATGAAAAAAGCAATGGCAAACCGGGTAAAGGCCATTTGCGTCTTCAGCGAGAGCGGCCGGCGCCTGATCGCCTCGAGCAGCAGGAAGAGCAACATCCCGCCGTCGGTGATGATGAGCGGAAACAGGTTCAATACCGCCAGGTTGATGCTGATAAGCGCCATGAAATTCAGGATCGGCGAAAGCCCCTGCAGGGCAACGATCCCCGAGGCAGGTATGATGCCGACCGGACCTGCCAGTTCCCTGGCTGAGACCTCCTGGGAGATGAGTTTTCCAAGGACGGTGAATATCATGGTCGTATATTCCCAGCTCTTTTTCAGGCAGAGTGAAAACGCCCGGCCCGGAGGATACCGGACGATGCTGAAGGCAGTCCGGGCGACTTCAATGCCGACAATCCTCCGTTTTTCGGCGGTCCGGTACTGGGGCACCACGGAAAGCTCCGCGCTTCCTCCGGACCGTCTGACGGAGAATACCAGCGGCGATTCCGGCGTCCCTGCCTGGATGAGATCGGTAAGCTGGAACCAGGAGATCACCGGCGTGCCGTTGATCGCCGTGACCGTATCGCCGGCCTTAAGCCCGGCTTTCGCGGCGGGCATGGTGTCCTGCACGTTGCCGATGACCGCGGGCAGCGCGGCGAACAGGCCGAACGGCGGCTGGGCGTACCGTTCTCCCCCGGCCGCGTTTTTCCTGACGGTCAATTGCTTGCTCTCGCCGCCGCGTATCACGTCCATGACATAGGTCGCTGAGCCGGTCATGAACAGGGTCTCGAAATCATCCCATGAGGAGATCGCCTTCCCGTTGACCGTCACGATGGAATCGCCGGCCATGAGTCCCGCCTCGCGCGCCGCAGAGCTGTCGGCAACGTGGCCGATTATGGGGCGTTCGTAAAAGGTGGGATGGTTGACGCCGTACATGAACATGATCCACAGCATCACGATGGCCGAAAGGAAATTGGCAAGGGGACCGGCGACGGCAACGACGGCACGCTGGCGCTTGGGTTTCATCTGGAACTCGTCGGGCTCGTCCCGCCGTTCCTCATCCGGGTTTTCCCCGGCCATTTTGACATACCCGCCGAATGGAATGGCGCTCAGGCGGTATTCGGTCTCCCCGATTTTTTTGCTGAGGAGCACCTTGCCGAAGCCGATTGAGAAGGCGAGTACCCTGAATTTGAAATGTTTCGCTGCAAGGAAATGACCGAGTTCATGGATGAGCACCATGATGCCGAGAATGAAAACGCCGAGAATGACCGAAAGCGCTGCCGTCATGCTTGTTTACCTTTTCCGTAAATAGTGTTCGAGAATCGTTTGCCGGGTCTGCCGGTCCGCCGCTTCGATAGCTTCGATCGAATCGGCCGGTTGCGAAACATGGCGATCGAGGGCGCTGGCGACCATGCCCGCGATATCGGGAAAACCGATGCGGCCGTCGAGAAACGCCCCGACCGCCACCTCGTTTGCCGCGTTGAGAGCCGCCGGTGCGGTGCCGCCCCGTTTCCCGGCGTCGATGCAAAGACGCAGGCAGGGGAAACGCGCATAGTCGGGCTCGGAGAAATCGAGCGTCTTGATTTCGGGAAGCGAGAGGCGTTTGCCGTTCATCGGGAGCCGCTCGGGATACGAAAGCGCGTACTGGATGGGCAGCTCCATGTCGGGAAGCCCGAGCTGGGCCATGATCGCGCCGTCGTGGAACTCCACGAGCGAGTGGATGATGGATTGCGGATGGATCCAGACCCTGAGCTTTTCATACGGCAGGGTGAACAGGTGGTGGGCCTCGATCACCTCGAATCCCTTGTTTATGAGCGTTGCCGCGTCGATCGTTATTTTTTTGCCCATCTGCCAGGTCGGGTGGTTGAGCGCCTGCTCCGGCGTTATGGCGGCGAACCGTTCCGTGGGCAGGTTCCGAAACGGGCCGCCGGACGCGGTGAGGATGATGCTCTCGATG
>JAFGOU010000309.1 GCA_016926315.1 Chitinispirillaceae bacterium | reverse complement strand
GGTTGACAAACAGCTTGAGCGGCCTGCCGCACCAGTCGACATCAGCCTCAAGAACGGGTCGTTTGCCGTCGCCCGCGCCATGGTGGGCAATGCCAGTGAGCGGCAGCCTGGAGAGCAGGCAGGGCGCGGTGCTGGCGCGGGAAGGCTTTGTCGCTGCGGCGCGCCACGGATACGGCGCTCCCTGCCGTTTAAGCTCCTTCTGCAGGTCCGCAAGGGCAACGTCGTTCTCCACCTCGCAGAGGCCGATGACGTCGGCCTGAAGCGCTGCGATTACCGACGCGATGTTGGCGAGTTTTATCCCCTGCGTCTCCTTGTTCCACCCGAGTGCTCCGGGCCGGTATTCGGGGTACTCATTGCCATCGTAGTGCAGATCGAACAGATTTTCGACGTTGTAAAACGCGACGGTGATGGTATCGGCGCAGGGAACGGCAAGGTTTTTTTTGTCCGGCGCCGGAGAGGGCCGGTCTGGTCCGCAGTGCGGAAGAAGGATCGGAAGGCAGTACAGGACGGCGGTAAGAATAGTTTTCCAGTTCGTCATTACCGGTAAAATACAGCTTTGCCTGGTAAAAAGAAACACCGGCTGCGGGGTTTGAGAGAGGCTATCGATCCCGTTGTCCGACCCGCACCGCCGGTGTTGTATGTTGTGGTATGGGAGCACCCCCTTTACCCTGTTGTCGTCACTCCTTTCCTCATCGTTTTCGCAAGACAAATCTGAGCTGGTTTTCGCCGTCGCACCGACATCCGTTTAAACAATACCCCATCCTGCCCATCACATCAACGCCTGCCTGAAAATATCGTTTCCTGGCGGAGAACGGGCGCCCCCTGGATACGGATCGAATCCGCAGCGACCGGATCGATGGCGGTCCTGACCGAACCCGGATCGAATATCTTCCGGCGGATCTCAACGGTGTCAACTATCCCCCACCAGTTGTTCGCAAGGTCGATCCGGGCCGAATCGCTGATGGAGGGCACGCGGAAATCGTAAGTCCGGTTTCCATACAGGTTGTTCCACCGCGTAACGCTTCCTGCGCGGCAGATGGCGCCGATGGTATTGTCGGTGATGGTATTGCTGTCGATGAGGCCGAGCGAATCGAGGCACACGATCCCCGCATGATAAAAGGGATATTCCCCTGGTGACTCGCCATACGCGTTCCCTTCGATCACATTCCCGGTGATACGGTTCCCCTCCATGGTCTCGGACCATTCACCTTTAGCAACAATGCCGCTGCCGCCGTTTCCGCTGACAACGTTTCCGGTGATGGTCCACCCTCCTCCATACCTGGCCGTAACGGAGAGGCCGGTGGTAGTCGCGCTTTCTATGGTATCGCGGAGGACCTCGCCGCTCCCTTCGACAATAAGGCCCGCGCCGGTCAGACGGTTTTCAAGGAGCGCAAGGTCGCGCCCGGAAAGAAAGAGCCTGCACGAACTCTCCGCGCCGCGGTCGCGGGCAAAGCTGTTCCCCATGAACAGCCATTTGTCGCAGTTGATGCTGATGTCGGAGTGCACGATCCGGCAATTCTTTATGACGCCGGCAACGCGCTGACCGGACGGCGCATTGATCCTGGCCGCGACATTATGGAGCTGGCACTGGTCGATCGTTACTTCCGCGGGATTGGTGCCGTCCTCATTCACGATCTGGCCGTTCTGCAGGTCGCAGTAGCGCAACCGGCAGGTAGCGCCCGCCATGATCCTGATCATGCCCAGACGGCTCGAAACGTCCGCGCTGTTGTTCATGATCGTTATTCTGTCCGCATCGAGACCTTCAGCATCGAGCACGCCGTATACCGTCATCACTGCGCCTACGTCAAGCAGCACCGTCGTACCCGGCTCGATGGTGAGCCTGCCCGGGACGATCAGCACATTGGAAACCCGGTACGGACTTCCGATTTTCATGAGCGTCAGGTTCGAATCGAGGACTCCGGTGAGGTCGGACACCACCAGTATGACCAGGGTATCGGCCGCACGGTTGCCGTCGTCGTCGCGCACCCGGCAAACGACGCTCAGTTCCCCCGGCATGGTGAAGGACAGGCGCCGTGCAAAAAGACCGGCGCCGCTGTCGGTCCATGTGGAATCGGCGTGTCGGAACTCCCACGAATACATGACGATCGATCCGAACCGCTGCTGCGGCCAGGCCGTCAGGGTGACCGACGACCCGAGGATCCGCGTCGTGTCCGGCCCCAGGTCAAGCGTCGGCGCGTCGCGATCCACGGTCACCAGTATCCGCCTCGACGAACCGGCGCCGAATTTCCCGGTCACCCTGAACGTGCACGGTATGACCGTTGAATCGGCCGGAGCGATAATCGTCGTATCCATGGAGGAGGAGGGAGTAAAGGTCCCGGAGTCGCCGATTTTCCACTCCGTCAATACCACGGAATCGTCGTGAAAAACCGTTGTACGGGGAACGATACGCACGGTATCAAAGATACTGGCCATGGTGTCGTTCAGCGAGATCACCGGAACGGCGTTGCAGGGATCAAAGCGCGGCATTTCGATATCACCGGTCGACCGGTTGACGGTATCATGGCAGACGCCGATGCGCCTGTCAAGCGTATCGTACACCCAGACCGAAACGATCCACCAGTCCCCCCTGCTTGGGAAAAGGACGTACCCTGAAAACCAGCCGAACTGCGGGCGCCAGTCGAGGGAATAGACGCGCGGCTGGTCGGGCTGGATGTCGTCTCCCGTGATCCGCGCTTCGATCCTGCCGATGACGGCGCAGTTGGTATCGAATACCCCGCGGACGTTGTGCTCGTTCTTGATGCGGTCGAGTCGCAGCGCAACGGTACCGACATCGGTCTCCTCACCGGAACGAACGACAACGTTCTGCACGGTCGTATCATTGAACCGGTCGCTATGAAAGGCAACCCGGTGGATCCCCTGGGGAACCCCCGAAATCCTGAACATTCCGAGACTGTCGGCAAAGGCGACATGGGAGGTACCGGGGAGGTAGCAGGTGATCCCCTGCGCGATCTCGAAATCCGGCACGCTGACCACGCCTTTGATCGATCCGGGAAGCAGAAGGGTGTCCCACCCGAGGTCTCTCGCATCGGTAAATAGTACGGTCGGATGGCGCATGTACAGCGTATCCCTTTCATCAATGAGCATGGCGGCAACGCTGTAGACGCCTTCGTCAAGGTCAGCGAAGCGGTACCGGCCGTTCCGGTCGGTCCATACGGAATCCACGGCGACTTCGGTCCCGGCCGATTTTTTGACCGCGCCCCGCGGCTGGCCGGAATACACCGGATAGACCCGTACCACCGCGCCGGCCGCCGGGGTGCCGTCTCTTCCGTCAATAAGCCCTCCGGCGAGACCCGGGTTGCCGACTTCGGAGCTGTTCCCGCAGCCGCCGGCCAGGAAAAAAATCGCCGCCGCCGCTGCGATCACCGCCAGGTATCCTCTATGGCGCATAGTATCTCCCCTATTGCTTCCTCGCGTCGGTGATCGGGAAAAAGTGAAAATTCAACTGATACGCCTGGTCCGCCTCCTGGTCATCCTGCACCAGGTTGATGATCCGGGCGCGGAAATCCCTGATCTCGTCGCACACTCTTTTATAGGTCTGCTCCGAAATGCCGAGCGTCAGACCGGTGATGTTTCGCCGCTCCTTGGGCAGCGTGTCAAGCGCCCGTTCCACGAGATGCGCCGCCTCCTTGTGAAAATTGAGCGCCGCGAGCGCGATGATCTCGTTGCCCGTGGTAATGTTCCTGCTTGTAAGATGAAAATACCCGTCGCCACCCATTTCTATCATGCCGAGCTTCTGCAACAGGGCCACCGATTTCCTGGCCTGCTTGACCGTGATCGCGGGCATCACGCTTCGGGTGAGCCACGCGTAATCGTCCTTGAACTGATACATGTCGATGAGCGACCGCACAGCGCTGTGATACCAGGTCGAATAAAATTCATACTGGTCGCGCCGTGTCTGCTGCACCACGGCAACGTTGCGGTCGCAAAACTTTGCCGTGGTGAGCTTTTCGCAGAAGTAGGTCCTTTCGATAAGGTCGATCGCCTGGTTGAAAAATACGAGGTTTTCAAAGTAATCCATCTCGTTTTTTTTAAGGCCCATGGCGCCTGCGATTTTCAAAATGCTCGACTTGGAAAGGTTTTTATCGCCATTAATCACGGTATATAAAGACCCCTTGCTCCTGAACCCGGCCTTGAGCGAAAAACCGTGGTAGGAAAACGGGGGAAAGACCTTTTTCTTTGCCTTATAATAGTCGGCAAGAAAAATCCTGAAATTGGTATACTCGAAAACATTGGGCATGAGAAATTCGTTCTCACGCTTCTGCTGCGGTTCTGGTACCACGGTACTTATACTCCTGTCAATTGAAAAACGGCCGGGGCCGGTATGACGTCACAAAAAGGACTTTCCCTGACCGACACTACCTACAATGTATAATGCCGCGCAGCAGATTTCCACATAACCCTTAAAATATCGTTCTTTTTGGAGAACGGAAAAATGCAGAAAAATAGGCGGCGCAATTGCCTATCTGCTTCTTTTTCAATTACATAATAATATATTTCGGACTTCCGCAAGATACAATCAGCGAGAAAACGACGGAAAACACCAGCATCACGGAGTGCGCTCAACCGGTCCGGGTCTTTCCGGCAGCCATTTTTCCGGACACCAACCGCCACACCAGAGCAAACAGGAGTAATAGCCCCGCTTCCACCGCCAGCAGATGACCGGGAGAGAAACGCGTGATCACCGTGCTCTTTACCCGTGAAGTAAAATACCCACTATCACCTCCGGCCTGCTCTGTTACCCACACTTTCAGACTGTCGGGCCAGGCCACGGTCGTGGTACCGAGCGCTTCACCAACGGATCTGTCTGTTGCGCCGGAAAACAGCCGCGTCTGCAAGGTCCCGTTTTTCCGCAGAAAAGGGCCATACCACCTCTCCAGTATGCGCTGTTCACCAAGCGCTTTCCGATAATCACGATAGCTGGAGCCGTCCCTGGCCATAAAATCATTGGTAAAGTAAAAATCCCGCTGGAACAGATGGCGCTTCGCCTCGTTTTCAAACATCTTCTCCTCGGCGCGCGAATGGAATCCACCCGTCCGCCCGATCTCCCCAAGACGCGGACCCGCAATGCCGGAATAAAACCGCAGCTCCCCGTCTTCGACCACGTGACCGAACCCCTGGATCGCCCACAAAAACAGGCCCGTACCCGCAATCGCCGCAGCCGACAAAACGAAAGGAACCCTCAGGTGGCCCGGCCTGAACGCCGTACCCTTCCGCGCACTGCCCTGCGAAACCGCGCAGATGACCACGCCGAACGCGCCGGATACTGCATTAGTCAAGGCGTCGCGGATCTCGCCGACCCTTGTCGCGCTAACGCCCTGGATCGCCTCGTCAACAATTCCGGCGCAATAGGTGGCCACCGCTGCCGCGCCAAACGCCGCAATGGCAGGAAGCCGGCGGTGAAAGGCAAGGCAAAAAAGCAGCCCGAGCAGGCCGTATTCGAACAGGTGGATGCGCTCAATGGCATACGGGAGGCGTGACTGGTACCAGATAAAAACCGCGCCAATGACACCGATCACCACAAAATAGCGGACAAGCGCCAGGCCCCGGAAGGTGCGTATCCCACGACCAAACAGTAGCAGCCCGGCAAAGACGAAAATCGCGTAGATCCAGTCGAAGATATCATACCCAAAGCGCTCAACCAGCGCTTTACGAAGCAGCGGAACCAGCGGGAGCGTCGCATAGATGATGCCAATATATCCCGCGATGGCGCTCCAGAGAAGGAACTCTTTTTTCGACACGCTGCGAGAAGGTTCAGGGCTGGATGCCATACGGTCATTTTCCTTTGCCGCTTTTCATCGCAACAATGGGTTGATCGTTCGCTTCAGGCCCGCCCGCCTTTGCCGAAGCGGCTTTGCGCAGGCAGGACCGGCATGGGCCTGAAATTGTCGGGTTTTATGTCCGTGGTACCGGCGGCTTAAAATAATAAAGATAGTCCGTGCCCGGGATCACTTATGAGAGGTCAAATTATTTGTAATGGCCTTTTCTGTTTCCTATGCGAAGAATCAATATCTCTTCATCTATTATCGAATAGATAACGCGATAATCACCAAATCGGTATCGATAGCATCCTCTGAAATCGCCCTTTAATGGTTTCCCATGGTGTGGATTTGCAGCAAATCTTTTTTCGATTCCATTTACTATCTTTTTAATTTCTCCCTTTGGAAGATGCTTTAAATCCTTTTCAACAGCACTTTTATAGAATAACTTATACACCAAGATTCTTCCTTAACAATGCCGGCGAAATAATATCATCACTCTTGTCATGAAGCCTTTTTAATGCAACCTGATAATCATCTGACAGGAGTTTAAGGAGCAAAGCCCCGCCATTTCCGTAACTGTCTGATTTAAAAAGGGTTGCGTTGTGCCACGCGGTAAGACCCCTCTTTATTCAAGCCGCACTACATTTTTATGCCGGTATTTGTGGGAGCGGGTGAGTGAGAAACACATCAACCAGATTGCAGAGCGTTTTTTCGAACGTTTATGGGAGGTGAAAAAGCCGGAGGCTGATTGCATGCTGTTTGACACCACCAACGATTATACTTTTATGGCTTCAGAAACGGAATCGCAACTTGCCGTACGTGGAAAAAACAAGGCGGGGCGGCACCACTTGCGCCAGATCGGATTAGGACTTCTTGTCGCCCGCAAAAGTCGCCTTCCATTGTATTACCGGGTATACAATGGAAATGAGCATGACAGTCGGCTGTTCCAGCAGATCATGGATGAGATGTTCGGTAGGGTATGCGGATTTACCGCAACCAAAGAACGGTTGACCGTTGTTTTTGATAAGGGGATGAATGCGGAGAAAAACTTCGCCTGGATCGACAACAACCAGCGAATACATTTCATCACCAATTATTCGACCTATTTCGCGGAGGACCTTGTCGCGATCCCCCTTGAGCGATTCGAACCGGTGGCGACCCGAAAAAACATCGCTTTGGCAGAAGCCGGGCACGAAGAAGAACGCGTACTCACCTATCGCACCAGTGGCGAATACTGGGGCAAAGAGCGGGCGGTTATTGTCACTTTCAATCCTGCAAACGCCCGAAAACAAGCCTATACCTTTGACTGCAAGCTGGAGGCATTACGCGAGGAGCTTTTGGAGATGCGGGCAAAAGCGTGGGAAAAGGCCCCGCAATGGCGAGATCCGGATACAATTATGGAACGCTATCTGCGGACGTGTGAACGGCTGCATATCGCATCACACTTTTTTACCATTGAATTTTCTGATAAGCGTTCATGTGCTACCATGCGTTTTTCCAAGGATGTATATCAGGTTGAGAAAAAACGTCATAGCTTTGGAAAAAATATCATCATCACCGATAACACCGATTGGTCCACGGTCGACATTGTGCTGGCAAATCTTGATCGGTGGGAGGTGGAAAACCAGTTTAGAGTAAGCAAAAACGATGACGGTGTCGCGGTAAGGCCGTTCCGGCATTGGACCGATAGTAAGATCCGCTGCCATATTTTTATTTTTACCTGCGTTGCAGCCATGACCTATCTCAGGCGAATTGAATTGCGTCTACAATCACACGGAATAGATCGTACTGCTGCTGATGTGATGGATGAAATGAGTCAGCTTCATTCAATAATGGTAATGCGCGACGGAAGGAGCGAACCCAAGAGGAAACTTGAAGCACCGACGAAGACCCAGGCTGAAGTCCTATCGGCATTCGGATATCGCGTTGATGCCGGTGGGGTCTTACAACCCATATCCTAATAAATCATTATATTTATTGGGGGATATAAACATTTTTCCCCGTTACTCCTTAAACTCCTGGTTGAGGCTCAAGGCGAGCGAAAGATGGGCAAATATCGTGGCGACAACATGGCTCCAAGACGAAAAGGTGCGGGCTTGTTTATCAACGCCATGTTTCCTTGTCACATTCGGTACCATATACGATGGAACTATTTCTACGACCTGCTTCAATAATGTAAATTTATGCTAGGCTGGTTTCATCGCGACACTCCTTGTTTAAATGTTTTAGCGATATTTAACCATGGAGCCAGAGCCATACTGCTGTTTTTTACGTTCATAACCGATGATCCAGCAAATGAGTACCGTAGTCATTCCAATAAGCATGATCGCACGTGAACCAAGGAGAAAAAGCCCGAATCCAGTTGGCCCTATAATAATATCGCTGGTATAAAAATAGGGATAAATAAAGGTGGACATGCAGCAGCAACCTGCGAATACGACAGCAAAGGCGGCATAACTGAGTCCCGTGAAGGGGACCAGCGCGACGAGGGGAACGAGCAGCAAAAGAAACTGTGGTGAGAACATCTTGAAAACGCAGAAGATC
>JAFGOU010000308.1 GCA_016926315.1 Chitinispirillaceae bacterium | reverse complement strand
GGTCGGCAGGTTTCCATGAAGGGTTGGCAGGTTTCCATGAAGGGTCGGCAGGTTTCCATGAAGGGTTGGCAGGTTTCCATGAAGGGTTGGCAGGTTTCCATGAAGGGTTGGCAGGTTTCCATGAAGGGTCTGCAAGTTTCCATGAAGCCTTGGCAGGTTTCATTGAAAGTGAGGCAGGTTTCATTGAAGGCAAGGCAGGTTTCATTAATGCCGGGGCATATTTCAATGACGACCTGTCAGATTGAAATAAAACCACGCTTTTTGTTGGGGCGGCCGACCGAAGGGGTCGCCCGGCTTTTCCTTTATTAAAAAGCCCGCCGCCTTACAGGCAGCAGGCTTTTTTCAATACGTTTGCTCACGCATCGCCGGTCTGGGCCTCTGCCTCTTCCTCCTCTTCTTCATTACCTTTGCTTCGCTCGATAAACTGCTTGTATTCGGGCGAGGTGCGGCCGAACACGGTGCGAACGATTTCACTGCCGCGTACCAGGATATTGTTGGCATTAAGGCACGCTTCCGAATATTCAGCTCGCGCAACCGTCTCGGCAGGCAGGGCCATGTTCGCTTCAGCGGTCTCTTTTCTGGCCTTTTCTATCTTGTCGCCAAGATCAGCGGTCGCGGGCTGGAGTATATCCGCGGTTTCCTGGTTCTCTTTCATGACCGTGAGCATGTCTTCGGCGACGCGGGCAAGATCGTCGGGAGTGGGTGCGTCATACGGCAGGTTGCGGATGTTCTTGTCTGCGCCGGGCACGAGCATCAAAATCACGGGCCGCCACGACTGGACCCAGGTTAGAAGCTCGCCCATGGCAGTGTCACGCTCGGCCCGCTCACGGTCGCCGTCGATGGCCGCGTTCTGGAACCGCTGCAACGCAGCGTTGACGTTATCAGCACAGGAAGCAACGGCCGCTCCGATCACCCTGAGCGCCGGTATTTCCGGATGCTGCTTGACAAGGTCGTTGAGCCGGTTTATTCCCCGGCGTATCATGGTAAGAGTACGTGAAGGCATAGGCCTTCTCCTTTCTTGAAAAGATGGTTTGTTTGGGCGACCGATCCGGTCGCCCTTTTTTTGTACCGTCGCGTTTTTGCGACCTGTCACGACCGGGTCGCATTTCTGCAACGGTGGTTTTTCCGTATTTCGCCTGTTTTTCCCGTATTTGCAAAGAACAGCAATTCAAAGGGGATAGTATAATGCACATTGCGTGCCAGGTTGGAAATGGGGCGACCGATCCGGTCGCCCGGTTTGTTTTTTACGGTTTCCCGGTTTTACCGGTGTACCTTCGCAGGGGCGCGGTCATCGTGTCCCTTTCACAAACCGGACAAAATCCAGTCGCGATCGCTTGATGACGGCCTTTCCCGCTCCATTGCCTCCTTGTTTTACGCCGCTCCCTGCCGTATTTTTCATATGAAAATTCTGGAGCGGTATTCCGCGTACCAGCACTTCTGTTCAACAGCAAGGCAACCGGTGCATACGTCATGAAAACCATACTCTATTTCGACCTTCTGTCAGGCGCGAGCGGGGACATGATTCTGTCGTCGCTCGTTGATCTCGGCGTTCCGGTGCGGTATCTCAGCAAGGAGCTCGGAAGGCTCGGTATAAGCGGATTTTCGCTCTCCGCGAAGCGTGTCAAGCGCAGCGGCATCATGGGCGTGCAGATGCGAATGAAATGGAACAGTCCGCGCGAGTACCGGCACCTGGACGACATCCTCCGGATCATTAAAAAGGGTAAATTCAACGAAAAAGTTTATGCCGGATGCGTTGCGGTTCTAAACCGGCTGGCCGGGGCTGAGGCGAAGGTGCACGGTATTGCAAAAAGCCAGGTGCATTTTCACGAAATCGGCGCAATCGACACGATCGTGGACATTGCCGGGACCTGTCTTGCTCTCGACTACCTTGCTATTGACGAAATCTTTTTTTCCTCGCTGACCGAAGGTTACGGCACCATTACCGCCCAGCACGGAATTCTGCCCGTACCCGCGCCCGCGACAGCGGCGCTGATACAGGGATTTCACGTGACCCGGCTTCCTGTTGGGACCGAGCTTCTGACGCCGACCGGCGCCGCGCTCCTTACCACACTCGGCAGACAGTCGCTTGTCTGTCCGCAGGGCGTGGTGAAAGGCAATGGCAACGGGTGCGGGTCAAAGGTATTTGAAACGCATCCCAATTTCCTCCGCGCCACGCTTGTCGCGTCGGAGCAGGAAATGTTTCAACAGGAACAAGTCTATGTGCTGGAAACGGACATGGACCATGTTTCGGGAGAGATCATGGGAAATGTCGCGGGCATGCTTATGGAAAGCGGCGCGCTCGACGTTTCCTGGACGCCGGTCTTCATGAAAAAGGGGAGGCCTGGTTACCGGCTCACGGTGATCGCCTCAAAAGACAAGGCCTGTGGCCTGGCAGACGGTATTATAACGCAAACGTGGACGCTGGGCGTACGGGTCCATGCGGTCAGCCGGGTGGTTGCCGGGCGGGCTGAAGCGCGCGAGACGTTCATGGGCAGGACCGTCAGGGAGAAGCGGTGCTCGTACAAAGGACGCGGATTTGTCAAACCAGAATACGATGATATGGCGGCCCTGTCGCGGGAGAAGAATCTGCCGCTCATTGAGCTGATGGAACGGTACGTCCGGAAAACGCCCGGCCGGGCCGCAACAAAAACGAGGTCAAAGGGGGACGTATGAAAAGGATTGCGCTGTCCGGTGTTGCACTGATACCAGTGCTGCTCGCGTGCATCGATTCGCCGCTTTCCGATATCGAACTGACGGATTTCGACGTGGTTCGGGGGGAGTTTCAGGTCGAAAAGAGGTTCGGCAACGGCAGCGCGGTCAATGTCTCCGCCTATTTCAGGGACAAGAACGGGTTCGGCGTGCGCATCAAGAACGGCAGCGTCACGGTGAACGGCGTGGAGATGAATTTTGACGGGGTCATGAAGCGGTACGAAAAGGACAATCTTCCCGTGGTTGCGGACAGCGCCTATACGTTCGTGGTGACGCTTACCAACGATGACACGTGCATGGCGGCCATACGCACGCCCGTGGCCGAGTTCGGGATTGTCGAGTATCCGTCTACCCTCACCATCTCTGGGGACACGGCCGTGACCTGGAGCGACAGCGCGGGCAGGGGCACCTATATGACGATCACGATGACGGTCGACAGCGATACCGATTCGTCAAACCTCGCGACAACCATATTCCACCGCACGATTATTGATTCAGGGTCGTTTGCCCTGACAAGCGACCTGTTCAATCCAAGCCAGCACACCGGCAACGGATCGCTCAAGCTGACGCGCGCGGGCACGGGCACGGTGTCGCTCAAGCTGCGCAGCGGATCGTCTGCCGCGTCGATGTTCCAGTGGTGGAGAAGCGTGACCCTGGTGCCGTGATGTCAGGGGGTTTCGGTTCCCACGTATTTCTTGAACTCGCCGATAAACCGTTTCATGTCCTTCATGAGCACGGCGTCGGGATTGCACCGGAGCACCATGCCGTCCAGGTACATGAGGCTCTTGATGATCGGGTACATTCCCTTTTCGAACACCATGCCCGAGTTGACCCCGAGCTTGATGGTCTGCATCATCTTTTTGGTCAGGCTCACCTGAGAGACCGTGGTGTCGGTGAAGTCGGCGTACAGGTCCAGGAATTTCTTTTTGTACAGCTCGTACGGTTTCCCGTCGATCTCCCTGTCGGCCATTTTGTTGAGGAAATGGGCGCAGCGGTCATAGTCGAAACCGCTGAGCGCCTCGAAAAAGTTGAACAGGCCCGTGCGCATCTTCGGGCCGACCGTGCTGATGGCGCCGGTGTCGAGAAACACGATCTTGTTGTTGCGAAGGATGATGTTGCCGGGATGGATATCGCCGTGAAACGTGCCGATGCAGAACACGAAGAAGCCGTGGATATGGAAGAGGCGCAGCAGGGAATCGTAGGTCATGGTGCGGTTGTCGAGCATCTCGTCAAAGGTCGGCCCGTCGATGAACTCGGAGACCATGACTTTTTCGTTTGACAGGTTTTCGTACAGAACGGGGAAGTCCATGGCGCCAAGGTCGAATCGTGAGCGGTACCGGTCATAGATGCTTTTTAATGTTTTTTGGCCGTTCACCTCCTTGCGAAGATCGAGCTCGTCGAGCGTGCCCTTTTCAATCGTGGCGAGAATGCCGAGCGGATCAGCCACCTTTTGCAGTTTCGGATAGAAGAACAGGACCAGCCTGATGAAGCTGCGCAGCGACCGTACGTCCCGCAGAAACGTTTCGCGGAATTCGCCCTTGATGAATTTGACCACGGCCTCCTGCCCGCTGGTGAGCCGCGCGCGGTGCACCTGGCCTACCGACGCCGAGGCGAGCGGCTGTTCCTCGATCGTTTCAAAGTTCCCGCGCCACGCCTCGTCGGTATAGGCGGCGAGCAGTTTCTGCGTGTCAACCGGGTTGATGCGGTCCGTGTGGCGGTAGAGCTGGCCGAGGTGCCTGCACGACTCCTCGGGCAGGAAATCGGCGCGCAGCGCATAGGTCTGGCCTATCTTGATCGCCAGAAGGCCCTGGTTCTGAATGTAGTCGAGGTCAGGGAGCGCTTTCCGGCCGTAGATGGTACGCAGAAGGTTGATGAATCCGATCCAGTTCATGATATACCGATCTATGACGTTCGATGCCGTCCTTGATTTTAATTTAGTTCGAGCGGTTGTCGTGAATATCGTATATTACTCTCTCACCGCACCACTCTGTTGATTGAAAGGCGGGTCTTATGAAAGAGCGTCACATCGTTATTATCGGCGCGGGCCCCGGCGGCCTGACGAGCGCGATGATTCTCGCGAAACGCGGTTTCAAGGTAACGGTCCTTGAGCAGGAGCAGGACATCGGCGGCAGGAACGGCGCGATAAAGAACGGGCCGTACGTGCACGACATCGGCCCCACGTTCCTGATGATGACTTTTATCCTGCGTGAGATGTTTGCGGAGGCGGGGAGAAAGGCCGAGGACTATATGAAGATCGTGCCGCTGGACCCGATGTACAAACTGTCGTTCATTGACAAGGAGGTTTTTCCCACGGCCGAGGAAGACAGGATGCGCGAGCAGATCAAGCGCCTGTTCCCGGGAAACGAGCACGGGCTCGAACGGTTTCAGTCGCGCGAAAAGGTGCGGTACGAGAAGATGTATCCGTGCCTGCAGAAGGACTATGCAACGCTCCCGTCACTGTTTTCAGCGCCGCTCATAAAGGCGCTGCCGCACCTGTCGCTGACAAGAAGCCTGTATCAGACTCTCGGGAGCTATTTCAAGGACGAGCAGCTCAAGATCTCGTTCACGTTTCAGGCAAAATACCTCGGCATGTCGCCGTGGCAGTGTCCTGCCGCGTTTACCATCATTCCCTATATCGAGCATACGTTCGGCATTGACCACGTGGTCGGCGGGCTCAGCGAGATTTCACATGCAATGGCAAAGGTGGCAAAGGAGCATGGCGCGGCGATCCACTGTTCGCGAAAAGTGCGGCGTATTATAGTCAATAACGGCAAGGCGACCGGAGTGGAAACGGAAGACGGGGAAACGGTACAGGCCGACGCCGTGGTCATCAACGCGGATTTCGGCCATGCCATGAAGACCCTGTTCGATCCCGGGGTTATCACCAAGTGGACGCCAGGCAATTTGAACAAAAAGGTGTACTCCTGTTCCACGTTCATGCTGTACCTGGGACTGGACAAGAAGTACGACGAAGCCCACCACAACATCATATTTGCCAAGGATTATCACGGGAACATCAATGATATCGTGACGAAAAACGTCGTTCCCCAGGACATGTCGGTGTATGTGCGCAACGCGTCCATAACCGATCCCACGATCGCGCCTCCCGGCCACTCTGCGCTGTACGTGCTCGTGCCGGCCCCCAACAAAAAGAGCGCGACCGAGTGGACGCCGGAATTCACCGCGGCTTACCGTGAAAAGGTATTGAATCGTATCATGGAACGTACGTCGATGAAGGACCTGACCGCGCATATCAAGGAGGAGCAGATCATAACGCCCGACGACTGGCAGGACCGCCGCAGCCTGTTTCTCGGCGCGACCTTCAACCTCGGCCACACCATAAACCAGATGCTCTATTTCCGGCCGCGCAACCGGTTCGAAGAGGTGGGCAACTGCTATCTCGTGGGCGGCGGCACGCACCCGGGATCAGGGCTGCCCACGATTTACGAATCAGCGAGGATATCGGCGAATTTAATAAGCAAAGATTTAAAATGAAATAAAAAATAATAATATTGGCGGGGGAGGACTCCCCCTCGCTCCGAAAAGCGCACCTCCCTAAGGGGAGATGCGCTTTTCTACGCTACCCCCTCTTTGCAGACTGCCCGCAGTCTTTACCAAGAAGCTGCGATCCCTTCGGGTTCCGTGAATATCGAAGCAGGCTTTTACATTATTAAAAAAACATAATGGTCGATAGCGTTAGAATTAAGTATTAAGGAATGAACAGGAGGTATTTTGCGCCAGGGGCGACGGAAGGTAATGGCTGAACAGAGTGAAGCCATTAGTCTGTCGCGCGCCAGGCACAAAGGTGCCGCAGTGCGTGACAGACCGACAGGAGGGTAGCCTGGAGGAGAACCGCCGCTCCCCCGCCTGCCTGCCGTTCTTTGTAAAAAATCTTTTTTCCAAATAAGGCCTTTAGGCGCTGCCGCTTCGGCAGGCAGGCGGGGGAGCGGGGCGCCCAAATGTTTATATTTGTCTTCAATCCTTATAATATTCTCGATAGATTTTCATTGCCTGCTTTATGACTTTCTCCGGCTCCGACGCCTGCATTATCTGCCGTACCATGCAGAAATTTGAGGCGCCGGCTTCGAGCACCTGTCTGAGATTTATCAGATCAATACCGCCGATCGCGACATGCGGGACGGTCGCGAGATCGATCATTTTTTTCATGCCATGCGTGCCGATGACGGGATCGGGTTTTGCCTTGGTCGGGG
>JAFGOU010000307.1 GCA_016926315.1 Chitinispirillaceae bacterium | reverse complement strand
GGCACGATCGGCAGCATTTTTTGCCGCGCGCATCATTTCGATGCCGCCCTGGGTATGGATGGTAACGAGGTCAACCCCGAGGTCTGCAGAGGATTCCACGGCTTTGGCGACCGTGTTCGGGATGTCGTGGAATTTGAGATCGAGAAAGAGTTTTCTGTCCGCGTTGCGCACAACGTCGAGCACCGGAGGCCCGAATCGGGTGAACAGCTCCAGCCCTATTTTAAAGACGCCGATTGACGGGGCAGTCTGGTCGACAAGCATCCGGAGGGAGGAAAGGGTGGAGACATTATCAAGGGCAAGAGCAAGAACGTCGCGAGGGGAGGTGGCCATAGGGTAAAAATACCATTTGGAGAATCTAAGGGATAATGAAGGGAAAACAGCGCTGCTGTTTGTCAGGATTACCTGTCTCTGGTTGACTATCCATGCATTCTTCCTATCTCGCCGAGCGCCATGCCGACCGCCTGCTTTGCATCAAACGCTTCCAGAAATCGTGCGCTTCCGAGACCGCCCGCTTTTCGAAGGTCCCACGCACCGGGAAGAAAAACAATGCTTTTTGTCGAGTCAAGCGCCATCGCCATTTCAGAGAGGGTGCCGAACGCTCCCGGGAAGGCAATCAGGACATCCGCCGTATGCACGACAAGCGCGTTTCGGGCCATGCCCTGACCGGTGGGAACGGCAATGCTCACCCATGGGTTGGCGCTGGTCTTGTCGGCTGACGGCAGGATGCCGACGACCGTGCCGCCGTTCTCCGCCGCCCCCCTGCTCGCGGCTTCCATGATCCCGGAGAGTCCGCCGCACACCAGCACGGCGCCCCGTTGCGCCACATATTTACCGACCTCTTCGGCAAGCCGGACCTGTTCTTCGGAGGGAGCCCGACCCGAACCCACGACGCCGACAACCGGTCGTAATGTCATGTTATTCTCCAATGATCTTGATGAGCACCCTCTTGGATCTGCGGCCGTCGAATTCGCCGTAAAAAATCCGTTCCCAGGGCCCGAAGTCGAGCTTTCCGCTGGTGATGGCCACCACCACCTCGCGTCCCATGACCTGCCGTTTGAGATGTGCGTCTCCGTTGTCTTCCGCCCCGTTGTGACGATACCGGCTTACCGGTTCGTGCGGCGCCAGTTTTTCGAGCCAGTCATCGTAGTCGGCAAGAAGGCCGGGCTCGTCGTCGTTGATGTATACGCTGGCCGTGATGTGCATGGCATTGACAAGACAGAGCCCTTCCCGCACGGCGCTTTCGCGGACCGCCGCATCGACCTCACCGGTGATGTTGATGTAATCGCGCCGGTGGGGAGTGGAAAACGTCAATATTTTCCGGTATGACTTCACCCGATGACCTCCTTGATCCTCTTGCCGAGCGCTTCCCGCTGTTTCTCGTATCCCTTCTTGCCCAGGAGGGCGAACATGTTCTTTTTATAGGCCTCCACGCCCGGCTGGTCGAACGGGTTGACGCGCAGAAGATACCCGGAGAGAGCGATCGATTTTTCGAAGAAATATAAAAGCTGTCCCAGCGTCTCTTCGCCCCGGGAATCGAGCATGACGCTCATGACCGGCACGCCGCCGTCAAGGTGGGCGAACAAGGTGCCCTGAAAGGCCCGCTGGTTGATCTCCTCAAAACTCCTGCCGGCCAGATAATTGAGCCCGTCGCTGTCGTCGCTGAATTCCGGGACGTTAATGGTATGGTTCGTGGCCTTGAGCATGAGAAACGTCTCGAACACCGCTCTGACACCCTCCTGCATCCACTGGCCCAGGCTGTGGAGATCGGTGGTATAGTCGACCGACGCGGGGAATATGCCGGTATTGTTTTTCCCTTCACTCTCGCCGGCGAGCTGCTTCCACCATTCGCCCACAAAGTGAAGCTGCGGCTGGAAGGAGGCCATGACCTCGGTGGCATACCCGCGACGGAACAGGATGTTCCGTATCGCCGCGTACCGTCCGGCCATGTTCGTTTCGACGCTGCTGCCCTTGCAAAAAGACATCCCCTGGGTTGCGCCGAAAAGAATCTTTCTGATGTCGATGCCGGCGACGGCGATCGGGAACAACCCGACCGGGGTGAGCACCGAAAACCGGCCGCCCACGTCCGGCGGGATATCGAAGGTGGCATACCCCTCCTCACCAGCCAGCTTGCGCAGGGCGCCAGATTTCGGGTCGGTGGTGGCCACGGTGCGGTTTGCCGCCTCTTTCCTTCCATACTTCGTTTCCATCCACTGCCTGATGACGCGGAATGCAATGCCGGCTTCCGTCGTGGTACCGCTCTTGGAAATAACGTTGACCGCGACCTCCCGGTCTTTCAACAGCGACAGGAGGTCGGTAAGCTGGTCGGAATTGATGGCATTTCCCGCATAGAGCACGCGCGGTTTCCGCTGGTCTTCAAACGATGGCGACATGAACTCGATCGCGGCACGCGCGCCGAGATACGATCCGCCTATCCCGATGCAGATCAGCACCTCCGCTTTTTCGCGGACCTCGGCCGCTTTTGCCATAATCGATTCGGTAAGCGTTTTGGAGGTCTTTGTCGGAAGGTCGAGCCAGCCCAGGAATTCGTTGCCCGGCCCGCTCTTGACCTGCAGCATTTTTTCAGCGACCGCAAGGGCCGGATTGTACGCCTCCATCTCGCTTTTCGTCACCAGCGGGGAGAGAAGACGGTCGTCAAACGATATTCTTTTAATAGTCATACCCGATTGTCCTTTATTAAAACGATGATGTCCGGAGGGGCACCATCACCTGAATTTCCTTGAGAGATCCCGTTTTACTTTATCAATAATATACAATGTGCATCGTACCGACAGCTCATCAACGCTTTTGCCCGCCATGTTTCCGGAAGCCGAGGCTCCGTTCTTCAAGGCGTCATCACTGCTGGCCCGGGCAAAAAACCATGCGTCAAAAACCCGCGTGTTTTCCCGGAGGTCGACCACCACGAACCGGCACCGCATTTCAATCGCTCTGCTCGAGAGCGTTCGCTGCCGGTCCGAGGGGATGAAGTTGCCTTCTTTGTCAAGGTTGAAAACGCTTTGAACCGCAGTCTTTTTTTCTGTGGTTTTTGTCCAGACCTCGAGCGGCAGGACACCGTATCGCGCGCCGCCGCACGAATCCGGGCCGCCGGAAATGCAATCGGCGAGCGCTCCGGTGGATCGTGCGGTCACGGTTCCCTTGAGGGCAAGAAACCGAAGCATCCGCGCAGCCGAGGAATCAAAGCCGGCGCTGCGATAACAACCCCTGAGCGGCTGGGCGTGGTACAGAATGGCACAACCGCTTTCGAGCGGCACGATTGACTTTTCAAATGCAGCAATCCTGTCATACGACGCTTTTTTCATCGCAGGTATGTCGACAAACACCCCCGAATCCGGCGCAGGAATAACCGAGCCGGCAAGGGCCAGGGAAACGAGTAAGGACTTCGGGTATTTCATTCATCACCCCAGGGACAGGTCCGCGTCCGTTACAAAAACCGCTGGAGCTGGTTTTTTTCCGCGGTCACCGGCCGCGCAAGCGCCATCATGGCGACCCCGCTCTTGAAGAGGGTGACCATGCCGGTCGACTCCGACACCGCGATGGCAAGCGCGTTAGTGCATGCGGTAATGCCCGCGGCGGCGACATGTCGGGCGCCGAAACCGCCCGGCATCGCATGCTTTTCCTCAATCGGTGTCGGGCGCAGGTAGCTTCCTGCCGACAGCACGATGCCGTCACCGGTGATGATGAACGCGCCGTCGATGGAGGCAAACTCCTTAATTGTTTCGGCGAGGCTCGGGTCAAGGATGCTCCGCTCCGTTTCGCTGTACCCGCGGAACGGGTTGATGATGAGCTGGCGGACGTACCCGTTTACCGAATTCGTGTCGCCGAGCACGAAAATCGCACCAAGCGCCTTGCCTTCTCGGCCCTCGACCGCGATCTCTCCGGCCAGGGCAAGAACGCGCTCAAGCACTTCGGGTTTGACGTCCGGCGGTACGATGCTTTGCGCCGCGGTAAAGAAAAAGTCATACTCCTTGGCCACGTCGATCACCACCACCGTATCGAAGATGTTGTTGTTCGTATTGCCGGAAATACAGACCACCCGGTCCTCCCGCTTGATAAGCGAACGTGACATGGCAAGCAGAATACCGATCTTGATCTGCCCGGTGCGCGAGGCCGGAATGGCCGGTGCCTGTAGAAACCCCTTGATGCGCCGGTCGTGGAGCAGATCAAAGCGCGTTCGGTTGGAGGTCACGATAATCAGGTTTGTTGTGGTTTTTATCTGGTTGAGGAAGTCGTTTTCGCGCACCGCATCGGCAAAAATCATGATTGCGTTTGCCTTCAGCTCGCGGGCCAGGCTCAGGCTGATCCGCAGGATGGGCATACCTGGTTTGCGCTGCCGTTGGACCGACTTTTCGTCGACCACATCGCCTTTTTTCAACGCCCTCATGATCGACGGTATGTTTACCGGTTTGGCCAATAAAAGGGTCCTTTCCCGTACCGCGTCGGTTTTAAAAAAATCGGCAAGCTCGGCGAGCAGCTGGATATGATGGTTGCTGTCGGCGTCCTCTCGCGACACGAGGAGTACGATGATATGCGCCAGCGCGCCGCGCGCGGCGTTGTATTCAATGCCGTGCATGCTTCGGCCGATTACGATGGCAAACTCGTCCTTGATCGGGCCGCGCGCCTGAGGAAGGGCCAGGCCGGAGCCGATAAACGTGGATGCGGCTTCTTCCCGCTTGAGAATCTCCTCGGTGATCACCCTGGTTTTTTTTACATCAACCGCCTTACAGAGCGCACCGGCAAGCTCTTTCAATGCATCAATCTTTTCGTTGCTCTGGAGATCGACCACCGAGGGGACCGCAAGATACTGTTCGAACGACATGATTGCTCCTCCTGTAAAACCTGCCCGGTTAAAAACACGTTGCACGAAGCCCGAAATGATTGAAACCGACGCATCCGGAACGCCTCCTTCCGCGCAAATTACCCGTTAGCGCGTGGTTTCCCCGCCCTGGGCCTGGGCCGCGGCAGCGCAATATCGCAGTAGTGAGCCGTTTTTTTCGAAAAAAACGCCGCCGTTTATATGGACCGCGCCGAGACGGAGCAACTGCTCCCTTCCCGCAGCCACAATATCGTGAGGGGAAAGCGCGTCGAGCGACCTGGAATTTCTTTTCCCGGCTCGCATTTCATCAAGGAAGCCGGGAACCAACGCTACGGCGTGCGCAGCATCAAGCGGCCCGTTTTTTACGAGGAGCGCGGCCAGGGCGTGCAACGGCAGCAGCCGAAAGAGCGAAAGCAGGTGCGCGTGCATGATCTCACCGACCTTCTGCATAGCGGCGCGGTGGCGGAAGAATTCGTCCCTGGCGTCCGGCGCCTCGAGCGCTTTCAGGTCGACCATTGACCGGACCGATAGGGGCGCACCGTGGTCCACGTACACCGATCCATAGCGCCTGCCGGTCCTCCGGGATGTGACAAAGGGTAAAAAAGCGAAAAGGTCGGCGCCGAAGTAGTAGGCGTTTCCAAGCAGGCGGTAGGCAAAATTATTGTTTCGTTTCCGGAGCGTTTTCCCCCGCAGGAGCAGTTCGAACCATGGGGCATCGGGCGGGCATTCATAGGAAATGGCGGAGGGAATGAGATAGACGTCATCATCGGGATGGCGTGCCTGAAGCACCACGGCAGCGCCCAGAATGCCGCCTTTGAGATCGAGCATCGCGCCGCTGTAACTGCGTCCGCCCTCGGGAAAAAGGATGACCGCCTCCCGGTTCTCCATCATGCCGATCACCTGGTTGCAGAGGTTTTGAATATAATTGCGCTCAAAAGCCTTTTCCCGCTCCACGGTAAAGGCACCGAACGCACGGAACCGCGGTCCGATCCAAGGCAGGTTGGTCAGATTACTGCCTGCGGCAAAGCGCATGTGCTTGAACCCCTGATAGAAAAGAAACCATCCCGCGAGAAAATAATCCACATGGCTGCGGTGGGTGCTGACGATCATGTGCGGATGGCGCTGTATTTCCTCTGGGTCAAGCTGCGGCCCGTCGATAACGATGGAGGTGAAAGCATGATTTAAAAACCGGTCAACGTTGCCGGCTACTCCTGCTACGCTCTCATGATGTGAAGCCATGGTGCCGTCGTCTTTCCTGTTTTTTCCGGTCTCGACACGCCGGTAATACCCACTGGCGAAGGAATGAAAAGAGTATACCACCGGTCCGGCGCCCAGACCAGCACGTTCATACATCGGATCAGAACCCGGGCCGCTTCCTGTGACAAAAAATAGGATGTGATGAGAGGGAAATCCAAGGAATATGAAAAAAAGAGGCAGGAGACTGCATTTTTATGCCGCCGGAACGGAGACGTGGCTGATTTTTTTTGCGGGTTGAAAGAACAGGATAAGAGCGGGGATCTGCTAGGCCACGTCGTCGATCATCTCCTCATCACCGACCTCCTCATCGGTGCCGCCATGTTCTATCTCAAAGTTTTCACCCTCCCGCTTCATCTGCTCGATAAGGTCCTCGCGGCCGATAAGCTGCAGATGCCTGATCCTGCGATATTCGTTGCGGTGCTCCGGGCAATATTTTGGATAAATATACTGGCGCGGGTAGATTTTAACTTCAAACTGGTGATTGCATCCTTCCAGGGCACAGTTCATGACCATGGTTACCACTTCGGTATAACTGTGCTTGAAGGTCTGGTTCTTGATATTGACGTCTTCCGGCTTGGTCCGCTTCCTGATGCGATACCGGTCCTGACGGTGCTCGGGACAATATTTGGAAATATGGATACCAAAGAAAATCTTTCCGCAGCCCGGATACAGGCACTTTTTCTCCCGAAGCTTCTGACGACGCCGAGATTTTGGAAGCTGCATACTGGAATTTCCCTTTCCTGGTTCTGGTTTATCTTGTTATGTTTCTTGTTTTTCGACTGTTTTCATGTCGCAAGGCGCTATAAATATAGGGGGAAAAGGGAAAAAATGCAAACAAATAAAAAAATATTTTGACGAGTGAAAAAAACAAAGGGACGTTTGTAGTTCTGTATTTCATTGTTTTTCAAAGACTTGTCATGTTCCGCTTTCGTTTGGCTTCACTATCAACACTGCTGCCAAAAGCTTGACAACATGGCCTGCCATTTCGTCAAGCACTCCCCGGCTGTATACCTGCAAAAGCCGCCACTACGGACTGGTCTCCTTTCGTGCTCCATCCGTAGAGCTGATGGTGACCGGCCGTACACGCTAATATAATGATTTATTTCGGTTTTTTGCAAAAAAAGAGTACCTGGCTCAGCGCTGCGGAGCGAAAAAGGTGTTTTAGGACAAGCCGCTAGCGCCGCCGCCATTTCTTTTGTTGCTTGGGGTGGTGCTTTAAT